>NZ_JAYGHC010000033.1:0-30691 GCF_034932285.1 Cronbergia sp. UHCC 0137 | reverse complement strand
AAATAACGGCTATGTTGTTTATTTGTTGAGAAATGCCTGGATGGTATCAACTAGATGTCTAAGTCTCACGGGTTTGATTAAGTATTCATTTATCCCTAGCTGTAGACATTTTTCCTGCTCTTCTGGTGTGGCGATCGCACTCATGGCAATAATCGGTATATTGGCTAATGTCGGATCTGCTCGGATTTGCTTGGTTGTTTCTAATCCATCCATGTTTAACATCTGCATATCCATGAGAATTAAGTCGGGTTTGTGGGTTTGAGTCAGGTCAATTACCTCTCTACTACTTCTAGCGATCAGTACAGTATATCCTCTACTGAGTAAATAATCTGATAATGTGCTGATAGTGGCTTCGTTATTTTCTATTAAGATAATCAGGTTGTTGCTGGTGATGGTTTGAAAGTCGATAATTTGCTCTGATGTTTGGGGTGTAGGGTTTTCGGTAGAAGTAGTTTCATAAGGTAGTCTAATGGTGAAACAACTGCCTTCTCCAACTTTACTTTCAACTCCAACGTTGCCACCGTGTAGTTCTGTAATTTTCCGTACTATGGCTAAACCTAAACCTGTACCTGGGTATTGACGACTCCAACTGTTATCAACTTGGACAAAAGACTGAAAAAGTTTGTGGATATTTTCTGGGGCTATACCAATACCAGTATCAATTATGGCTATTTCTATCATTGGTAACTCTAGTTTTACCTCTAATCGTACAGTACCACCGTCAGAGGTAAATTTAATTGCATTACTCAGGAGGTTGATTAAAACCTGGCGGATATATCTTTCGTCAACGTTAATTTCTCCTAGTCCTGGGGGAATCCTCATTTCTAGGTTGATATTTTTCTTGATTGCCTGTTGATAAATTAGGGCAATACTTTCTCGACAAAGATAATAAATGGAGGCAGAATTTAGGTGTAATTCTAGTTTACCGGATTCTATTTTAGCTAAATCAAGGATGTCATTGATTAAGTCTAATAAGTGTTGTCCACTGCGTTCAATGGTTTCTATTGTTCGCTGTTGTTGAGGATTGATTAGTCCAAATTGGTTATCTTGGAGGGCTTCAGACATTCCTAAAATGGCATTAAGTGGGGTGCGTAATTCGTGGCTCATGGTGGCGAGAAATTCGTCTTTTAGTTTGGTGGCAGTTTCTAATCTGCTGTTAGCGATCGCCAGTTGTTGATTACGTTGTTGCAGGTCGTTTTCTATCTGCTTACGCTCAGTTATATCTCTTTGTAGAACTAAAATATATTGTGGTTTTTCTTCATCGTCATAAACAATGGTTACAGAACATTCCATGATCCGTTTACTACCATTTTTACAGATAAATTCAACTTCTCGACGATAGCTACCCTGCTGTAATCGACTAAAGAATCTTTGGGGTGACAATTGTGGGTGATCATTGGCAAAAAAATCTTTTAAATATTGTCCAATCAACTCTTCTTTGCTATAACCAGATTGTTCAATTACTGACTGATTAACCTGTTGAATGACACCGTGCATATCCAATAAATAAATATTATCAGGTGCAACAGTAAATAAAGTGCGAAACCGCTTTTCACTTTGTTGTAATTCTTGGGTGCGCTGTTCAAATTTGGTTTCTAATTCTTGGTTGAGTAATTTTAAAGATCCCTGGGCTTTTTGTAAGGCAATTTCGGCTTTCAGTCGTTCTTGGAGTTCGGTTCGCGATCGCGCGTAGGCTTTGGCTTGCTGAATGGCGATCGCTAATTGCACCGCTAACCGATTCATTATTTCTAAGTTAAATTCTTCCCATTGACGATAGTTAGCACATTGATGACCAATTAACAGTCCCCACATCTGATTTTCTACTAAGATCGGTACTGCTAAGTTAGACTTGACTTGATAACGTTCTAATAACTCTAAATAGCAATCTGAATAATTTTGTTCATGAATATTAGCAACGGCTATACATCTATCTTGAAAATAGACTGACTCATACAAAAAGGGTTTAATAAATTGATCACCCAAAGTTTTAGTCCAGCCAAAATTGACTGATTCGGCCACAATTTCCCCAATTTGATCATCTAAAAACTGATAGACGACCACGCGATCGCAATCTAGCACCTGTCGAACTTCGGTGACAGATATATCTAAAATTTCTTGGAGTTCTAAAGATGAGCGAATCCGGTCGGCTACATCTGCCAATAATCTTTCCCATTCGATGCGATTATTTAATTCTTGAGTACGTTTTTGAACTTCTGTTTCTAATTCAGCATTACGTCTTTGTAGTAATTGCAAATTTTCTCTTTCCAGCCGATCAATTTTTTGCTCTAATGACTCTAGCAAAATGTAATTTTCCATCGGATTAAGAACTTGCAGCAAATTACTAGAAGTGAGGATACCCTGCAATTCTCCTTGGTTGCCAGTGACAACAATATGACGGATTCTCCTTTCTTGCATGAGCGATCGCACAGACCACAACGAGTCCTGTGGAGATAAAGTAAACACTGGTCTACTCATTACCATTTCTGCGGAAATCGTAGTTAAATCTAGCTCTAAAGTTTGAAACTGCACCACATCTTTTTCGGTGACTATACCCACAGGTATCTGCAACGGCAAACTATCTAGAGATAACTGATCTTGCTCCTCTACAATTACTACGCTACTTACTTCATGCTTCACCATCAATTCCACTAAAGTCAACAACTTAGCCGTTGGTGGAGCGATGATGACTGATTTAATCATCACATCATCAATTAAGCGTAATTGCAGTAGATCTAATGGACGCAGGACTTGACGCAATCCTTCGTGGGTAATTAATCCTATAATTTGACCATCTTCAGCTAAAAGAGGTAAATGACGAATTTTATGTTGCTGAAATAAATTTAAAACAGTAAATACATCAATAAATTGAGAAACCCGTAGTGTAATTACCGGACTAGACATCACCTCAGAAACCCTCACCCCCGTTAAGGATTTCTTCTTTGCACTCAATCCTACAATAGCTTTTTCTGTAAAAATACCAACAAGCTGATTATTGTCAACAACTAAAACACAACTGGAAGAAATGGACAAAGGTATCAGCAAATCATTAACATTAAGATTTTCTGTCAAGGAGCAACTAATTCGGGTTGCACTCATTAACGCCAGAACTTCTGTCACCAAGCGCTCTGGGGAAACAATTAGGGGGTTGTAGGTAATAGCTTGTTCCAAGATTTTTACGCTGTTATGAGGTAAGGGGTCAGGAGGCAGGGGGCAGGGGGCAGGGGGCAGGGGGCAGGGGGCAGGGGGCAGGATAATATAATGTTGGAGTTTCGAGATTTGAGGTTGAAGGTTCGAGATTTGAGGTTGAAGGTTCGAGATTTGAGGTTGAAGGTTCGGGATTTGAGGTTGAAGGTTCGGGATTTGAGGTTGAAGGTTCGAGATTTGAGGTTGAAGGTTCGGGATTTGAGGTTGAAGGTTCGGGATTTGAGGTTGAAGTTTCGAGATTTGAGGTTGGAGGTTCGGGATTTGAGGTTGAAGGTTCGAGTTTAGAACATATAAAAAGTCAGCTAATGAGTAATGGTAGATTACTGTAAGGAATAGAAAGAATAATATTTATGATACAAGCGAGTGGTGTAATTATTTGTCTTGGTTATATACTAGGTTTGCTGTTAACAGCTATTCCTTGGGGTGGTGCGTGGGTTCTCTTGGTGGGAATAATAGCTCCCTTGCTGTTGAGCAGAGTCTACACCCAATCGGCTCAAAAACGAGAAACATCTTTAAATAAAACTCAAACTAAAAATAAGGGAATAATTCACACCAAGCAACCTATTCCCCATCCTAGAGTGTGGGTAGCAGCAGGGTTGGTGGGATTTTTAGCAACGGTGTATTTTCAATTCCGAGTTCCCCAACCAGAAGCTAAGGATATTAGTCAGTTTATCTCTGAGGCAAATAATAATACTCAAGAACAACTGGTGATTGTGCGGGGTAAAGTGGAGAGTAAGCCGCGTTTGACTCGTAATCAACGAGGACAATTTTGGTTAGCAGTTACCCAGTTAGGTGAAGTTAAACAAGAACGAGATTCAGCTAGTAATTCTCAAGGGGTGACGGGTAAGTTATATGTGACAGTACCGATCCTTCAGGTTACTGGTTTATATCCTGGCCAACAAATTGGGGTGACGGGGGTTTTGTATAAACCGCAAGCAGCTTCCAACCCTGGAACCTTTGATTTTAAAAAGTATTTACAACAGGAAGGTACATTTGCTGGTTTGATAGGCAGACAGGTAAATTTAGTTGATGAACAATATGATTGGGGATGGTGGCAAATACGACAAAGGATAGTGCGATCGCAGGTGCGTGGGTTGGGTGTACCGGAAGGAACTCTGCTTAGTGCGATGGTGATCGGTAGTAAAGCCGTTGATTTGCCCTATGATATCCGTGACTTATTCAGTAAGGTGGGGTTAGCTCACGCTTTAGCGGCTTCTGGGTTTCAAACTTCTTTGATTTTAGGGATAATTCTCCAACTAACCAGAAAAGCTAATAAGGGATTGCAGATTGGCCTTGGTTCGGTGGCATTAATCACTTTTTTGAGTTTAACTGGTTTTCAACCCTCGGTACTTAGAGCCGTGATTATGGGTTTTGCAGCTTTAATTGCTTTAGCATTGGGTAGAAGGGTTCAACAATTAGGTTCGTTGTTGTTAGCTGCAACTATTTTGTTATTATTTAATCCCATCTGGATTTGGAATTTAGGTTTTCAATTAAGTTTTTTGGCTACTTTGGGTTTAATTGTCACCGCATCACCAATTACACAACGTTTGGACTGGCTACCACCAGCGATCGCTTCTTTAGTTGCTGTTCCCCTGGCGGCGACAATTTGGACTTTACCTTTACTTTTACACACTTTTAGTGTTGTTGGGGTCTATAGTTTACCACTGAATATTATCACTACGCCGTTGATTTCGGTGATTAGTATTGGTGGAATGATTACTGCTTTAGTCAGTTTAATTTCTCCTGAATTGGGCAGTTATTTAGCCAGTTTCTTATATTACCCGACCCATTGGCTGATTCAATTGGCAGAATTTTTTGCAACCCTACCTGGAAGTTCCTTTGCTGTGGGTAGTATATCAATTTTCACAATGTTAACAATCTATGGGTTGATTGGTTTAACTTGGTTAGTGGGTTGGTGGCAAAAGCATTGGTGGGTAGCAGGTTTAATTGGTATTTTTTTGGTGGTTATTCCTGTTTGGCATACGGCTAATAATTTATCGAGAATTACATTGTTAGCCACTGGAACAGAACCGGTATTAGTGATTCAAGACCGGGGAAACGTCACCTTGATTAATAGTGGTAATGAAGGGTCAGGTCGATACACAATTTTACCATTTTTGCAACAACAAGGTATAAATCAAATTAATTGGGCGATCGCTAGTAAATTCCCCGGAGAAGAAACGGACGCTTGGTTAGAAATAACCCAAAATCTTCCAATTCAGAACTTTTATAAATATTCTTCACCCACAGATAACATCGCCAAAATTCAGCTAATCCAACAGAAAATCCAAAATCATCAAGGAACATATCAACCCCTAACCATCGGACAAATTGTAACTACTAGGTCAACGGTTGCCCAGTTAGTAAATGACCAATTACCAATTTTAAGATTACAAATTTTCGGTCAAAATTGGCTATTAGTAGGTAATATCACCTCTCAACAAATAGCCCAACTGATTAAAACCGGAGATCTATCTCGTCCCCAAGTTCTCTGGTGTCTCCCCGAATCATTAAAAGATTTAGTTTTAGCACTAGAACCACAAATAGCCATTACATCTGCCGGCGACATTGATCAAAATACACTTTCTGAAATTAACAAAAAGCAAATAAAACTGTTTTTTACCGGACGCGACGGGGCTATTCAATGGACACCAAAGGATAACTTCCAACCCTTCATCCAATCAACAGAAAATAAATCTTCAGTTTTTTAGAAATAGAAATACCCATCTTTTAAGTGCGTATGTGATATAATATCGTCTGATAATCACAAAAATCTCACTTTAGGAAGATGATAAATTTTTATCTCTATCTCATTGATTAGACTGTTTTAAATGAATAAGAGATATGTCTAATAAAAATCGTTTAAGTTGGTTTGAATCAGGTAAATCATTAAAGTATATTATTGAATGGTCTTATGGACGAGTTGTTAATTCAGAACAGAGAAATATAATTGTGATCCCAATATTATTTAAGGCCATTTCAAAATTTTTCCAATCAGAATCAACTGCATTTAAAATTGGTGGTTTTTCAGGATGAGTTAAAGCAACTGCCACAAATTTTCGATCTGATTTATCAAAATCTATAAGATTTTCGTTTTCTGGGAATTCTTGAAAACTATTTTCAGCATGGCGTGTAATTTTCACTTGTTGACAGCGTTGCGGATTTCCTTGATTAGTTAATACCCATTTGAAAAAGGCATCTCCTACTCCTGGTTGTCCTGTAGGGGATAATTTATTTTTATATTCATTAATAATAAACCATGTATCATCCAATACGATTATATGTTGGTCTTGAATTTCTTGCAACTTTTTGGCACAGTTTAAAACACAAGCAGGTGAGGCTTGATTTGATTTTCCGTTAGCTACTATGGGAACATTGGTATCTACTACAAAATAGGACATTATTCTGATTGATTCTCCCTACTCATACAATACTTATTGGTTAAGAGTTTTTGTAGGTTGGGTTAAGCGACAGCGCAACCCAACAAAAGCCCGTAAATGTTGGGTTTCCTAACGTCAACCCAACCTACCTGATTTAATGTTTTTAGCTTAACCGACAAGTATTGCCTACTCATATTATTGAAACTATTTAATTGAAAGTATTTATTTATCTGAATGCAACAATCAAACAATCTTTTCACCCCCCACTTCCCCAGCTTCCCCTACTCCCTTTCTTGACGTTTCATAGCTGCTTCTGTCATTGCTAATAATTCTCCCATTTCATCACCAAAGAATCCTACAGGCCAATTATTAATGTTACCATAATCATCTAATTCTAAAGGAATTAATTCGGAGTTTCCTTGCTCATTTAATTGACAAAAATACAATGCAGTATCATTTTCTTGGAGTTGTTCTTCGGCAATACGTCTTTGTAAGCGACGCAATAAATGTTCGCTATGACTCTCAAGGATGATTTGCATATTTCTATTTTTAATCACATCAATAAATACGTCTGCTAAACCTGCTTGCACTGATGGATGTAAATGAATTTCTGGCTGTTCAAAAATCAATGTCGAACCTTTAGGGGCATAATAACAAAGCACTAAAACTGGTAAGATTTGAGAAACTCCAAAACCTACATCTGTAATTAATACTTCAGAAGAATTAGGAGTAGGTCGTACACGCAGTTCATATTCTTGACGATTTTCGGCAATTGGTTTTAACTGAAAATCATGTATTAGTCCTAATTCCCGTAACCATTCTGCTATTCGTTGTTCTATGTTTTCCTCGTTATTTTGAGTTCTAGAAGCTAATAAAGCAGCAACAGCTTGTTCTCCTTTTTTGCCTACACCTTGGGGTTGATATCCAGCATAAGTGTAGCTACGACGTGGATAATCTCGCAAGGGACCAAGATAATAGATATTTTGAAAAACTCCTTCAAAGGCTAGTACAAAATCTGCTAAAAAAGCGGTATTTTGATAATATGAGTTGATCTGATCTGGAAAACCATAACTTTTAATTGGTTGTGGAAGTGGCCATACTCTACCTTTAAAGCGTCTTACGTTATAATTTGGAGATAATAATTTATATTCACTTTTATCTTTATTATTTTGATTATCTTGTCTCTCCATGCCAAATAAATACTTTTTATTGTCATGATCAAAACTATAGGACATATTTTTTACAGTCAGGCTTTCTACTGTAACTTCAATATTAGCATTAAATGATAAAGATGAAATTGAAAATATGATATCATCTAATTTACCCTCTGGATTAATAATATTGAGAGTTTCTGGTAAATTCCAAGTTAAAGAAAATTCAATTTCTCCAGGGATTTGATGCTGGTATATGACATCAGTAATTGTTCCTAAATCAATATAAGTTTTATCATCTCCTGTATGTAATACTCGTTGTCTATCAGGAGATTCTACAGTTTGTTTGAGCATTAATAACAGTTGAATAATGCCAGTTTTGCCTGAACTATTAGTACCAAATAATCCCGTTAAGGATGTTAATGGCATTTGCCCTGTATTCTGCCAAGATTTAAAGTTATGAATAGTTAGTTGTTTTAACATGAGGTATAAGAGGTAGGGGAAGTGGGAGGAGTAGCGGCTGACGGGTGTAGGTTTTTTACGAAAGCATCTGAAATGGGGTTTTTTCGTTGATTGAAAACTCCTCTTTCCCATCTGAGTTCCCACTCAAGAACGAAATTTTGTGTTTTCACACAGTTTAAAATTGTATTTGAGAGTGTCAACTCACACCTAAATTAAAAACCTACACCTGTCAGCCCCTACTTTATTTCTTACGTTTTGCTTTATTCTCCACAACATTGCCAAATAAATCCACTGGTAAAGGATTATCGTCTCTTGCGTATCTTTTATGGTGATTGAGGATTGATTATAACAAAACCCTGACGGGGCAATGGTTATAAAGAATTGTCCACTAAATTTAAATGAACTACTGACGGAATAAGACTTTCAAGGATTTTAAACCTGCTTTTCCATAAGAAGAAGCTAAGAACCGCACATAGTAAGGTCAAATCTCACAACAAACCGCGATAACGAATAAAAACCAAAATTACCGCCCAGGAACCCAAAGCAACTTTGACTGCAACCAGAATATTTAGCAACGGGATCACCCCCCCACTGAAAAGCGTTCCCATCTCTCCGTGAGGTAACTCAACTCCTGCCAGAGTAATAACCGATAGTACAATAAAAACAAGAACCGAAACCTTCTCCCATATAGCGGCGTGCGATCGCTGGTAAATCTCTTGCATCCATTCCGGTGATGAGGTAATGGCAATCAAGCCAATCGCTGTCCCCCCTGCCACCCCGGAAGCAAAACCACCTCCTGGACTCAGATGTCCCCGAATAGCTAACTCAATACTCACCAAAGCCGCAATAGTCGCTCCCAGACGTGCTAAAACGATAGATGGTTGATCGGTAAAACGATAGATCACGCAGGATGGCCTTTCATTAGTCAGGAGAAAATAAGCACCCATAATCGCAATTGTGAATACTACTACCTCAAAGATAGTGTCATACAGACGATTTCTAAGGATGATGACTGTGACTGCATTGGGTATACCACCCTCTTTAACTATGGTTTCCACAATAGGAAAATCCTGTATATCTGGTGCTGGATTCGGCAAAACTGCCATTTTGATAAACAGTGCTATGCCGGCAACAATATAGACCCATTTCATGTTTACTTCTCCCCTGAATTTGGTGTACTTACATAACTGAGGGTTGTGGCTGTTGATATAAGTTCGCTTTGGATGATCTCATAAACCCGTTTT
The DNA here is from genome assembly GCF_034932285.1 of Cronbergia sp. UHCC 0137. NCBI lineage: Bacteria > Bacillati > Cyanobacteriota > Cyanophyceae > Nostocales > Nostocaceae > Cronbergia > Cronbergia sp. UHCC 0137. The sequence goes on along the minus strand of NZ_JAYGHC010000033.1, from coordinate 21,250 downwards.
ACCCTGATTACTGTATGATAGGGGTGGTTTTTGTCTTCATTTGTGGCTAGGCTTAGATCAGCGTCTTCTGATGGAATACAGGTGGCATGAACTTCTTTCTCCAGCAAAGCCCGTTCCAAGGCTGGAGAATTTGGGTAGGGAACTAACTCTAGACGCATCTGACGTTTGCGAAAAATTGCCCGTAAATTATCCAGCAATTGGCTAAAATCATCTTTCTCAACCAATTGATCTTCAAGTACACCCAGACGCATTACCAAGGATGAACGAACTGCCACCGCATACAGAGTAATTGCCAGCATAGTACCCACCAATGCCTCAGTCAAAGCCACATCTGCTGCCCCCAATATGGCATATAGCATCGCTGCTACTGCCCCCAATATGCCCCGGATGACCAGAGCATGGTAGGGGTTGACTTGGGATACAACCATGGTGGCAGATAAGGGCAATAAGGCAACTATTATATAGATATAACTATCATTCATAACGACCCTCCGTACTGGAGCAGTAAGCTAACACATACCCTAATACAGTATTCCAGATGGCCAAGGAGATGATAGCGAGGAGAAGCAGCGGCCATTTACTAGGTATCTTGAGGAGTAGTCCAACAACGATACTCATTGAGCCAAGGGTATCGGCAACGGAAAGACTATGGAGTTTGAACAATAGCGATCGCTTGCCGAGTAGGTGAGAGGTTCCCCAAAACCAAAACACTATTCCGACAATGATACAAATATTACTTAAAATGCTAATCATATATTAATTTGATACATCACTCATGCGTTTGAGTATATGAGCCAGCAGCATTAATGCCGCATTACCCACACTCAGAATAATTACCCCAACCACACCAATCATCCAATCATCGCGCAATACCGATACAACTAGGATCATAATTGATGTTTTACTAGCAATACTAGAAAATGCCAACATCTTCTGCCAGACGTTATTATCCTTCCATGCTTCGTAAATAGGTATGAGCAGTGCCACAATCATGGTAATCATGACTAAATTCAGATTCATGCTTTTTTCCTCCGTCGTACCAAGTGGACTTCATACCAGCCATCTTCGTGATATTTCAAGACGATGGTCTTGGGGGTAAAGGTAATCAGGAAAATATCTAGGAAGATCAAACCGGATGTGCGTCCTGGTTTGACTCGTTCCATGGTGATCTCTTCGTGTTTATGAGGACGGAGTATAATTTCAAATGCCTCCTTGTATGCTTGGGGAATTGCCACCATAATTTCACCTAGCACACGCAGCCAATCTTTTAATGATTCCGGTGCTTTTTGACGACCAGGTAAGAAAAAAGCAATAATTACACCAATGATGATATTTGGCCAACTGAAATCGGCAGTCAGCAAAAACCAAATAGTCAATCGTAAAATTAGATTTAGATGCCCAACCATGCTAATCCCTTCCAGAACAGCAGAACTAAAATTAAACTCATTACACCGATTAAATGGTCAAATTCCTCTAGGACACGGGGTAACTTGAGGATTGAACGTTTAAAAATTAGCCAATAAGCTAACCATCCGATGCCAATAATTACCAGGGGTTTGATGATATTCTCGACGGTGTAAGCTTCGTAATAGACAATATTAGCAATCAACAACCCACCAATTAACAAAATTATTGGTGCCCATAAACCCGGTTTGACCTTTGTTGTGCCTCCATGGGGAAGAAAGATAAATTTGGCAAAGGATATTGCTGTTCCCAAAGCTGCTATATTCATAGCGATCGCTTGCCAAGGTAACAAATTCTTTGTTGTCAACACCTTCGCACCAAAACCAGATAACAAGGGAAAGCCGGAAATTGAAAAACTGGCTATAACTAGGGCAATCCATAGGGGGTTACTGATCGATTGATGTTGCAAATCCTTGAAGTTGCGACTTGGTAAAGCCCCTGCTATTAAAAATAGTGCTGATTTAACCAATCCGTGGGTCAAAGCATAAAATCCTCCCACCACTGGGGCCGCGAGAATCCAGCCTAACTGGGAAATTGTGCTTAAAGCCAGCAGCCGCTTAGTATCTTGTTCAAAAACTGCATAAAACACTCCCAGTAACGCAGTACCCACCCCAAAGATCCTGACTATCGGATCAATCTCTGGTACCATCAACGCAAATCGCACCAATGGATAAACACCAGCCTTAACTACAACCCCCGATAACATGGCCGACACCGGTGTTTCCGATTCTGAATGGGTCAATGGCAACCATAACCCTGATACAAAAACTCCTCCCTTTGTCAATAATCCCACAAAAATTAACGCCAGGGCTTCCGGTGGTGCGACGCGCAAACCTGTAAAACTAAAGGAATGATCCGCCTCATAAACCAGTACCGCACCAACCAGATAAAAAAGCATGGCCACGTTACTAATAAACAAATAGCGTAAGCCAACCCAAATTGATCGGTCAGTGCGGGGATAGGCAATCAAGAGAAAGGCAGCAATACCGCTTACCTCTAAGGTTACATATAAACTAATTAAATCTGAACAAACAAATGCGGCGTTGACGCTGCCATGTAAAATGATGGACTGAGCGTAAAAGAAAGCCGTTTTGTCGGTCTGCCAACAATAAAGGATGACTGCGGCTGTTACTAGAGCATTAGTTAAGATAAAGTAGCCGCTTAATTGATCAATTGTTAAGACCACACCTAAGCTATCAAGTAACTTGAGTGTTAGTGGTGCTTGTTGAACAAGTAGCTGTAACCCATAGATGGCTGAGGCAAAAGCCGTACATATTGCCAAATATTTAGCAAATTTGGGGATCAAATAAATCATGAACCCCAAAAAAAACGGTAGTGCAATCCAGACGATTGTAATGGTACTCATGGGGTATTATTTTTTTCGATTTCGTTGGTTTCCAAGGTCGGATTATCCCGTGCCAACTTCATCACACCGACCAGCATTAAAGCCTGAATCGAAAAGCCGATCACAATTGCGGTTAATATCACCGCCTGGGGTACTGGATCGGCAAAGGCGCGATTTTTGACGTTGGAAACAATTGGTGTAAATAAACCATCTCGTGATGCAATCAGCACGTAATAGGCGATCACCCCCGTACTCATCACATCCATCGAGATGATTTTCATCACCAGGTTCTTTTTCAGGATGATACCGAAAAACCCACACAATATTGTGCCGAATATGTATGCTTCTAACAAGAGAATTACCTGTTGGGTAAAGGTTGACTATTCAACAGTATGCCGAATAAATTACTCGTAAGCATTATAGATACTAGCATTAGGACTATTAACAATACCTGCATCAGGATTAACTAAAGCAACGGCTTGTTTAAGTGCCTCTACACGATCTACAAACATATAATGCGGTGGTACAAACCTTAAAATACCAAACTTTTCTAAGCGGCGTTTGACCTTGCCCGCAGCACCAACAAGTAAGACATGACGACCTTGTTCACTAGCATCCTTGATGGCGTTTTCAATTGCCAAAGATGCAGTTACACCTAACATTGGGACATCGCTCAAATCGACAATCAACACATCAGAGTCGGCCATTGCTGAATGTTCACGAGCGATCGCTTTCGATACCCCAAAGATCATTGGACCACTCAGGTAAAATAACAGTACACGTCCATTAGCTAAATCGAGCAGTTTTTTCTCTTCGTCATTCAAGGTAATTGCATCATCAGCATCGCTAATTGTCTTCACTTCCTGAGATTGTAATTCTGACAGGCGATCGATAGTTAAGATATTAGCAATGAAAACTCCCACACCCACAGCCACAATCAAGTCAACAAATACAGTCAGAAACAATACACCGTACATGATGATTGAGCCTTTCAGTGACACCTTATGGGCGCGTTTCAAAAAGCTCCAGTCAAGAATATCAATTCCCACCTTCAGCGCAATACCAGCTAAAACGGCCATGGGAATCGGTTGAGTAATCCGCGCCGCCCACAAAACTACAATTAATAAAATTCCCGCACGTGTTAAACCAGATAAAGCTGTACTAGCACCTGTTTGGATATTAACAACTGTTCCCATTGTCGCACCAGCACCAGGTAGCCCACCACACAAACCAGATATTAAGTTAGCGATACCTTGACCAATCAATTCTTTATCAGATTTATGTTCGGTACGAGTCAAACTATCTGCAATTACTGCCGTTAGTAGAGTATCAATGCAACCCAATATCCCTAACATTGCCCCATCAACAATCATGGTTGTCATTTGGGATGCAGTAAAAGTTGGCATTTGCAATGTTGGCAATCCCAGGGGAATTTCCCCAATTCGTCTGATATCAGTACCAGCGAAGATGGTCAGAGAAACTATTGTTCCGACAATTAATGCTACCAGTTGGGGAGGAACGAAACGTTTAATTTTGGCTGGCATCAAGAAAATAATTGCCAGGGTCAGCAAGCCTAAAATTGTTTCGGCCGGATTTATTTTAGTCAGTAAATCAGGCAGGTTTTGTACCATCCCCAATACACCACCTTTAGGGTTTGGCTGTCCCACAAAAGGAGCAATTTGCAAAATAATCAAAATCACCCCAATTCCAGACATAAACCCAGAAATCACGCTGTAAGGCATGAGGGTAATGTATTTACCCAACTTAAATATCCCAAAGATAATTTGAAATATTCCCGCTAACATGACTACGGTAAATGCCATTGCCAAGCCGTTTTCTGGGTTAGCTGCGGTCATAGAACCGACAATTGCAGTCATAACGACAGTCATTGGTCCGGTTGGTTCAGAAATTAGGGTTGGTGTCCCACCAAATAAGGCTGCAAAAAAACCGATACAAACTGCTCCATAAAGACCAGCAACAGGCCCAGCACCGGAAGCAACACCGAATGCTAATGCTAGAGGTAAGGAAACGATCGCAGCAGTTAAACCACCAAATAAATCGCCTCGTAAGTTTCTAAAATGGATTGTATTAGTGAATGTCATCTTGGGTTTATGGTTACTAAAACAGCAAAATTTTGATTTTTAAGATCGTTGGTTACTAAAAAAGGGAACAGGGAACAGGTAACAGGTAACAGGTAATAGGTAATAGGTAATAGGTAACAGGTAATAGGTATTTTTTCTCTCCTCCTGCCTTCTGCCTTCTGCCTTCTGCCTTCTGCCTTTAAATTTTATGTTCCCTCTGAAATTTGAGTAGATTCCATGTTTTATAGACATGAAAAACTAGGCAAAGATAATTTTAATTCTTTGCAAACCATGGGAATATTTCACCTTTATACTTGGGGAATCACTAAATACGAATCCCCAGTAGATCAGGTTTAGGTCAAAGACAAAAAATTTTAATAAAAAAACTTACCTAAATAGCAAGTTTGATTTATTGCCCATTTTAATCGGATTAACAATAGCTTACAGCTTTATGAGTCATTTTTGTTGATCCATAAAACTTAATATTAATTTAATATTAAATTGATTTCATAGATAAAAGACTATACCTGTTGACTAAGTTTGATTGCGATAATTAATAATATATGTAAAACTTATCAGCAAATGACAGGCTTGAAAGTTTTTGTATTGGGTTTATTTATATAGCAGGAGTCAGGAGTCGGGAGTAAAACCCTCTTGTCGTAGGAGTTTGATTATTACTTGATGTCCTAACTACCCTGTCCATGGCTATACTTGCTGTTCCCAGTAGCAATATAGTTCTGGTAATCTTACCAATTTCTAGCGATCGCGCAATACATCTAATTGTTTCAACTGCTGTGACTGTTCTTCTAAGCGTATTGAAAGGCGATCGCACACCAATTCACATATCTCAAAAATTAGCGGGTCAGTAATCTCATAATAAACACTTACCCCCTGCGGTTGCCGTTTGACAATCCCCGCTTGGGTTAGGATCTTCAGATGCTTGGAAACATTTGCCTGGCCTAATCCCGTTGTTTCAATAATTTCGGTTACATTTTTGCTACCTGACTTCAAACAACAAAGAACCTGGAGACGGCTAATTTCTGAAAGCACTTTAAAGTAATCAGCAATTTGTCCTAGTGCCTCTGGTGAGGTTGTTAACATAAAATAATAGAACTACAGAATTTATTATTATATTACTATATTGTATTATAGCTTATAAATACTATTTTAATCAACAACGTCGGATTTTTTGTCATGCTAAACCTGACCTTCTAGAGGTTGCTGAACGGAACTGGTGGTAGCTAAATTTCTCCCGTAGCGAATAGCAATCAAACCTGTCACATACATAAACAAACTGTAAACCGCAGCAGGTATAGCCATATCAGGATTGTTGAGGATTCCGGCAGTAATAGCGATCGCTAGTGTACCATTTTGAATGCCAACTTCAATCCCAATGCAAATTTGTTGAGGAGGATTGAGCTTTAATAACTTACTGATATAAAATCCTACCAATATTGAAATAACATTCAACAGCACAACACCAACCCCCACTTGCAGAATAAAGCCAGGAAGACGGCTCCACTCACGAACAATGAGGATAAGAATAATTACAGCGAGTAAAGCAACTGCCAGACTATTAGTTACTTTTACCAAACGACGGGCAATTTCTGGAAATATTTGCCGGATCACCATTCCCAAACCGATAGGCACAAGCGTCATTAGAAAAATTTGTAGTATAGTTGCTCCAATAGGTAGGGCAATGACAGCAGTTTGTCCGATGAAATGCTGGTATGCTAGGTTTCCCAACACTGGAATTGTAAAGACTGTAATCAAACTGCTAAAAGCTGTCAAAGTTACTGAAAGCGCAACATCACCTTTAGCGAGGAATGTAAATATATTCGAGGATACCCCACCTGGGCAAAGTGCCACTATCATTAATCCCATAGCAATAACAGGTTGCATAGGTACAATTTTAGCAATCATAAACCCAATCATAGGTAAAAAAACCACCTGACTGATCAAGCCAATTGAGACGGCTTTGGGATACTTCTTCACACGCTGGAAATCTTCTGGTATGAGAGACAGCCCCATTCCTAGCATAATGATAGCTAATGATACGGGTAAAACAACCGCACTTAAAAAACTGGCTTCCATAATCAAGTTTGTCTTTATTAAACAAAAAGATGATATCACACTGTTTATACAGGAATTTCTCCGCATAACTTTTAGATATTCATCAATGATTGATTATGGTTATATTGAAGTTTTAAAAAATTATAGCGATCGCACTTTTAGAGTTTACCCAAATACGGTTTAGCTCTCAAACTACGCTGTACCATCCTGGCAGAATCATGATTCGACACCTTAGAAGACTGAGAACTATAACGATTTTGCACCAACACCACAGTCGCAACTGCTAAAAGAAAATAACCAAAGGTTTTCTGAAGTTTTCGCGCTGGTACAAACTGGGCAAAATAAGCGCCGGGAATTGTTCCCAAACTGGCAGCAATAATAAAAGATAACATCAAATTCCAATCAAGGGGGACTTTTCCTAAATAACCCAAAAAGCCTGTAATTGAATTTAAAATAATGATGAGTAGAGATGTACCAATGGCTTTTTTCATCGGTACTTTTCCCAACAATACCAAAGCCGGAACGATCGCAAATCCACCACCCACACCAACCAAACCAGTTAACACCCCCACACCTAAACCTTCAGTCATTAACCACAACCAACAATACTTACACACAGGTTGGGGATAAAATGCCAAATTTTCATCTGCTGCTACAGACTGAGAACTCCGGTAAATCATGAATACGGCTGCCAGCAACATCATGACTGCAAACAGCGTCATTTGTACAGATGCGGTAATAACTGGTAGGGTGGCAATTTTTGCCCCCAGAAATGCCCCCAGCATGGTTGCAGAACCGAAAATGAAAGCAGTTTTGAAACTGACATTTTTAGCTTGCCAGTGGGGGATTAAACCTAGTACACTCACAGTGCCTACAATCACCAGAGTCATAGCGATCGCTGATTTTGGCGGCACACCCATCACATAAACCAATATCGGCAACGCCAAAACCGACCCACCACCACCAATTAAACCCAAACTTACCCCAATCAAAGCTGCCAGTAAATGCCCTACAATCCAGGTCATACACTGCTCCGTTGATTATAGGGTAATTTCGCCAATAACATCCCTAACATACAAGTATCTGTGATGCCGGCAAACATTAATCCTGCACCCACAAAACCACTGAGAATTAAGAACCAAGGAGAAACAAAAGCACCTAACAAAGTACCTGTAAACACCAACGAACCAGCGACAATTTGCACCTGGCGCATTAAGCTAATAGGGGCATTGCGATTAATTTTAGTAGGATAACCTGCTGCCTTCCAAGCACTCAGCCCCGAATCTAAATGAGTGACAGAGCTAAACCCCGCCTCAAATAGCCTTTGAGCAGCCATTTTTGAGCGATTCCCCGAACGACAATAGAGAACGACTTGTTTTTTTTCATTTTGGGGAATCCGACCCGGTTCAAAACGAGAAAGGGCAACCATTATTGCTCCTGGAATATGCTCACCTACATACTCAGAAGGTTCTCGGACATCAATCAATGTTACAGCGTTTTGTTCAAGTAAATGATTGAGAGTGTGAGCATCAATAGTTTGCAAAGTCTTCAATTGGGAAGTAGTCATAAAATTCTCTCCTGTTTCTCTATGTGGTTAAATACAGAACAACTCAAGCAGCAACATCACCACAACGTTGGTTAGCTGGTACTGCTTCCATAATCTTTTGCGGATGAGGTAAATTGAGATTTGCCATTAATTCCCTAAATTCATCGCGGTTTCGTCCTACCAAGCGGGTATTCCATTGCTTTTCTTCCCCAATAGTAGAAACCGTGAAACCTTGATAATCGTGACCTGGATAAACTAGGGTTTCGTCAGGTAGAGTAAATAGTTTTTGGGTAATGCTGTCGTACATAGCACCTGCATTCCCACTTTGAAAATCAGTCCTTCCACAACCGCGAATTAGCAACCCATCTCCGGTTAATAGGTGAGTACCATTAACTAAATAGGCGTTATGACTATCAGTATGACCGGGAATGGCGATCGCTCTCACTCTTACATTTCCTAATTCCAATATTTCTCCATCTTTGATCGACCTATCTGCACAAGCAGCATGGGCATTTCCTGGTACTACTCCTAAACAACCTGTCATCTCTCGTAGTTTACCTGTCCCAGTAATATGATCAGCGTGTATATGCGTTTCTAAACAGAATTTCAGTTTTAGTCCTAGTTCCTCAAGCAATTGGAAATCCCGTTCCACCTGTTCTAATACTGGATCGACTAAAATCGCTTCTTTCTTTACAGGGTCAGCAACTAAATAAGTGTATGTACTTGTTTCTCTATCCAACAGTTGCCTAAATAACATCTTGGCTACTCCTGATTTTTTTATCTCAACTATCTAATAATATCACTAAATGGTAATATGGCAATAGGAAAATAAAAAAAGTAGAAATTTGGTCAGTGGTAATAAATTAAAACGAACCACAGAGGCACAGAGGACACAGAGAAAAGAGAAGAACAAATTTTTAACTGAACTGTATTGTGTTTTAATCCTGTAAATCCTTTAATCCCGGATATCCTGATTCAGACATTAATAGTTTAAAAAACAGGATTTCTGCAAAATATCTCTCAAAACCTCCGTTCTCTGTGAACTCTGTGCCTCTGTGGTTTGTTTTTCAGTGACTTGTGCGTAAGTTCTAAAAAAGTTAAGTAATGCTAAAAATCGTCTAATTCGATACAATAAACTAAAATTACGAGAGCCGAGGAGAATAACGTGGTCTTATCAAAGGGCTTTGAGATAGAGATGTACACTGGCACACATCAAGGTGAAATCGTCGGACTCTCAGATAAAATTACCACAGCATTGGATGGGTATATGCGGGAGCCAGATAGCCGCAACGTCGAATACATCACTCAACCATCCAGTAGTTATGAAAATCAATTATGTTCCTTACTGCGTCCCCGGCGGGAATTGCGGAAATACCTGCAACGTCTAGGTGATTATACATTAATTCCAGGGAGTACCTTATCTTTAGGAGGGAGCGATCGCTTTTTGCGTTCTGACCCCACCAACCCCTATCATGACTACATAGAACAAACCTACGGCACAAAAGTAGTCACCGCCAGCGTCCACATTAATATCGGTATCAGTGATCCAGAAGTATTAATGCGAGCCTGTCGAGTAATTCGCCTAGAAGCACCCCTATTCCTAGCTTTAAGCGCTTCATCACCCTTTTTAAATAACCAAGCCACAGGTTATCACTCCACCCGTTGGGGAGTCTTCCCCCAAACCCCCGCTAATGTACCCTTATTTACCAGTCATGCCCATCATATTCAATGGGTAGAAGAACAACTAATGACCGGGACAATGCAAAACGTGCGACATTTGTGGGTGTCAGTGCGTCCCAATGGCGATCGCCGTCCTTATGATTTAAATCGTTTAGAATTGCGAATTTGTGATTTAGTCACAGATCCCATCGGCTTATTAGCAATAACCGCCTTACTAGAAGCCAGATTGTTACAAATTATTGACAATCCCCAGATTGACCCCTTAACCCAAAGCAGCTTTTCTCCCACAGAACTGATCGCCTTAACCGCCAAAAACGAAGCAGCAGCAGCAAAATTCAGTCTGGATGCTCAATTACAGCATTGGCAAAATGGTAACACCATACTCGCCAGAGATTGGATTGAGGAACTATATCAACAAGTTTGGGTCATTGCTAAACAACAAGGTTTTAGCTGTTTTCTGTCTCCCTTGCAGAAAATTCTCCGGGAAGGCAATGAAGCGCAACAGTGGTTACAGTTACACAAAGTCGGGTTTGATACCCAGTGCGTGATTAAACAAGCCATGATTGCCACCGCAGAACGGGAGTTAGAACTAGAAAACAAGCTGTGTTCCTATTTATCGGCTTAATTGAGAACTAGGGTTTGGGAACAGCTTATACAGTTTAAATTCCCAAAACCCAACATTAGGAGTCATTTTTTGTTTAAAAAATCTAATCATTATTTACGATTTGTGACTTATTAACAAAACCTATGGATGAACTTTATCTGTCATCAGGTAGATTTTTTTCTGATAACCTAATTTAGCCTTACCAACTTCCTTCATTTTTAATTGTTCTATGCCCCAGGTAGTCTTAGTTAATCCACAAATTCCCCCAAATACAGGCAATATTGCCCGAACTTGTGCAGCGACAGCCACAGAATTACACCTGGTAGGCCCTTTAGGATTTGAAATTAGCGATCGCTATCTCAAACGAGCAGGTTTAGACTACTGGCCTTATGTCAAACTCCATTACCACCCAACGATAGAAGCATTCCACAGCCTACATCAGCAAAGAGGTGGCAGGTTGTTAGGTTTTAGTGTCAGAGGTAGCATAAATTATATAAATTGTCAATTCCAAGCCGATGACTGGCTACTATTTGGCAGCGAAACCCAAGGGCTACCCCCGGAGGTTCTTTCAACCTGTGACAACATTCTTCACATACCCATGGCTGAACCAGGGGTTCGCAGCTTGAATTTATCTGTTAGTGTCGCCATCAGCTTGTTTGAATCTCGCCGTCAGTTAGGTTATTTAGATAGGGTTTGATGAAAAGGTCTTTTCGTTAGGGTTAGGAGTCAGGAGTCAGGAGTCAGGAGTCAGGAGTCAGGAGGAAGAATTAGAAGAAGAGAAGAATATACTTGTGATCTGGATTTTTGGTAGTTTCAACGCTTGTTCCCTGTTCCCTGTTCCCTGATAGTATACAAACTAGCTTCATATAAGAAATTTAAATGATAATTTTAAAGACAAGTCCATATTAAATGATAGATTTTTGTAAAGTGACATCTATTCTCATAGGAAAATAAAAACGCCAAAAACTTTGAATAGAAAGCATTTGAGCAATTGTGTCATTAGTGGACATAAAAAAAGGGCAAAATCAATTCGGAATTTGTACGGTTGTCTTGTGGTGAACAATCAACGTAAAGTCTCATATTGGTAAGACTGATTGGTGAAGAAAGTCTTGAAAACATTTATATCGGGATCATCGCTTCACCATTATGTCTGAGCCAATTCAAAAGCTAATAGCGAGGTAGACTTAGCAAAGCTATTAAGTTTGTCTAAATCCCCGCCTTAACAGCAACGTTATCTACAGACAACTATAAAAAGCGAATAGTTTTTGGTTTAAGAATTGGTAAAAGACAAGTAAACACAAAAACTTTAAGGTTTACTCACACAAGTGAGCTTGTCTAAATCAGAGAAGCAGGTTAATCTTGCGTAAGCATCTCTGGTGAATGTGATCTTGATATGTTGTTTGATCAAAAAATCAAACTTCAGAATCAGCATCAGTTAAGAGCTAGTGATCATTAGGAGGTCGTCTTTGAAACGAGCATTAAAAAAGAGAGTGAAGGCTGTGTTGAAAAATACCCCCAATAATGATGGTGTCCCGGTAGAGCAAATGAACGTGCAGAATCCCAAAACTCATCACCGGGCGCGAACCCAAGTCGCCATGATAGGGTTAGCAATATCAATGGGAGCAACAAGTCTTTTGGTGACTCGACAAAGCGATCAAGCCCAAGCAGCGGCTCCTGTTGGCAGTCAAAAAGCAGCTTCAAGCGTTCCGGCTGTCTCAGAGACTGACATGAAATTTGCCGTCACCAAGTTGGAATCACCAGCCGTCTCATCAGTGAGCGTGCCTGAAAATCCTGTCATCATCCAACCAACAGCAGTCTCACCATTACCTGGGCTTGAAGCTAAATGGCAAATCTCAGCTAAAGGTATGGCTGTTCAAGTTCCTGTATTAGAAACAAATTCTACCTCCAGCCACTTACAGCCCCAAATAAAAACAGAGGGAGAAGGACAACCTAGCAGCACTGAGGAGAACGCCGACAGCAACAGTACAGCTATAACTGTGTCAGCAGAAGATACAGGTAATGTAGATACACAACTGAAAGCACAGCAAGAATTTGCCCTCAATCGCTTACAGGAAAAATCCAATCGGTTAAGAAAGAGTCTAGCCCAGTTGCGGTCTAAAGAAACCGAAAAGACATCACCAACCGAGATTGATTTGGCAAGGCCAATAACGGTAGCGAAGGGGAGTGCTTCACTACAAACAGAAAAAATGATTGATTCTAGCCAAAATCAACTCATATCGCGGTTAAAAGAGAGCAAAGAGGCAAATGCACCAATATTAGAGCAACCATTAGCGCCCGTACCAGGCATAGTTGTCGCTCAATCGACTCCAAGAAAAACAAACTACGAAGTTAAGCCAGGAGATACATTAATAGCGATCGCTAACAACCACGGTATCTCAGTCTCAGAATTAGTGAAGGTTAATAACCTTACTGATCCTAACCAAATAAAAATCAGCCAAAAACTGATTATTCCTACGAATCAGCTACAAAGCAGCCAAATTAAAACTCCTAACATCAATTGGCCGATAGAAAATCAGAGTAATATTAAATTCAATCCGCCAATTGTTGCTGAATCTGTAGTTGTTCCTAACAACAAAATTGTTACCGTCCCCACAGTAGCAAACACAGGGATTCAAGCAAATATTCCTGCCCTCACCCCTGAATCAGAAATAGTCACCACAGATGATGATTCATCGGGTATAGGTGGCGAAACTCCGCTGCCAAGAGCCTTAAAGGAAAATTCACTAGATGAAAACCAAGGGCAAAAGTTAGTCAAGGGCAAAAGTAGCGATCGCTTGCGTAGCTTACAAGCCGAAATCGAAAGACTGCGCGAGAAATACCGCACTCAACAGTCATCCGTCACCATACCAACAGTTAATCAAACCTATGGTGCCGTACCGATTTCCATTGAAACAAGCAACGCCGTAGCCGGAACTGAACAACAATCTGCATCCCAAGCAATTCAGATTCCCGTACCAAAACCCCTACAGCCTAACTACAGCAACAAAACAGTCCCCTCCTTATTCCGGGCAACCAGCCGCCCTAACGAGCCAATTAACCCCGAATTTCTGCCCAATCAAGGAACTTCCGGTTGGAAAAACCCCAACAACACATCTAACATCATGTTAGTAGTTCCTTCCGCCGGCAGAAACTCAACTGACTCCCTGGGTAAATTGCGCGGAACTACCGTATCTCCACAGTTGCCACCTTTAGCTGCGGTAGATAGATATTTACCTAAAGCCGTAGACGAGACTACCAACCCCTCATCTACCGCCTACATCTGGCCAGCAAAAGGAGTTCTTACCTCCGGCTACGGCTGGCGTTGGGGCAGAATGCACAGAGGTATCGACATTGCTAACTCCACCGGCACACCAATTTACGCTGCTGCTGATGGTGTAGTAGAAAAAGCCGGTTGGAACAAAGGTGGTTATGGCAACCTAGTAGATATCCGCCATGATGATGGTAGTCTTACCCGTTATGCTCACAATAGCCGGATTTTAGTGCAAGCTGGTCAAAGAGTCCAGCAAGGACAAACAATTGCTGCTATGGGTAGTACGGGATTCAGCACTGGACCTCACAGCCACTTTGAAGTTCATCGTACAGGCAAGGGAGCAATTAACCCCATCGCCTTCTTGCCCAACCGAGTATAAGCTCTAATTTATTGTCAGTAGAATAGAGGGGGGATTTTAGATCCCTCCTTTGTTTTTGTTAGACAAAAATTTTTTCCCAGGGTAGTTGCCATAGCCGAGTCAATATGCTATATTAAAAAAGGTTAAAAACTTTGGCTCAGTAGCTCAGTAGGTTAGAGCACGGGACTCATAAGCCTGGGGTCGTTGGTTCGAATCCGACCTGAGCCATATTTTCAGTTGATCGAAGATGGTTTTATCTGTTGGCTTCCACACCCGTCAGTTAGTAGGGTGCGTCAGATGGAAAAATATATCTAATGGTGGTGAAATGATCGGGTCTGACGCACCGTAGAAGAAACGAAAAGTTCATTTTCAATTGTCTGAATCAGGATATCCAGGATTTAAGGATTTTCACGATGTTGGTTTATGGATATCCTTATTTGTTTGAATCAGGATGCCCAGGATTAGAGGATTTACAGGATTTTGTCTGAATCTTTATCTGGGAATATTTCCGATTTTAGCGATTTTTAATTTCTTTTCATTCTGAAAATCCTTAAATCCTGATTCAGAGTTCTTTCTTTTAGTGTTTTTGTTTCTGGTGGTCGGTAAGGAAGAATTAGAAGAAGAGAAGATAGTCTTGAATCTGGTCAAGTGATAGATTTTTGGTAGTTTTAACCCTTATTCCTTGCACCTGATTCACCCTTTTAACCTTCAAGTTCTTGATATATCTCAGTTTTAGGTTTATTAAGCAAGCCCTAGATACCTTGGCGGAATTTTTCTAATTGTGTTAGGATCATCATGTCAATGATTTATTGATTACTTTCATTGACTTTACGCGAGTCAGTGTTACTGCTGACTGCTTTTCTCTAGCTTTTTAGTCCAAATTCATACAGTCTGACGCACCGTAAATTCTACACTTGATTAAAATTAGCAGTCAATCAGGAATTAAATTTATATTTTTATAGAATCATCTAATGAATAAATAATAGGAATTTCTAATTGAAATTCTGTACCTTTTCCAGGAGTAGAAACACATCTTATTTCTCCTTGATGTTCTTCAACAATAATTTTGTAACTCATAGATAATCCCAAACCAGTACCTTTTCCCACTGGTTTAGTTGTAAAGAATGGGTCAAAAATTCTTTGCTGAATTTCTTCTGGAATACCAATACCATTATCAGCAATACAAATTAAAATATGATTATTTTCCAGTAATTTAGTAGTAATGCGAATTTCAGGACTTAGAGGGAATGGTTTTATTTCTAAAACATCAATAGCATTAGTTATTATATTTAATATAACCTGATTTATTTTTGCAATATAACATTCTATTGGTGGTAACAATTGATCGTATTCTTTGATAATTTTGATATCGGGTTGGTTTAATTTATTATTCAATCTATTTTGAAGAATGATGAGAATACTATCAATATTTTCGTGTATATCAATCTGTTTGAGATCAGCTTCATCTAAGCCAGAAAAAGTTCGTAAAGAAAGTACGATTTTTTGAATACGGATTGTTCCATTTTTAATTGAATTTAGTAGTTCTGGTAAATCTGATTTAAGAAAATCTAAATCAATTACTTCCACAAAATTATCTATTTCTGGTACGGGTTGTAAGTAATATTTTTCGTATAGTTCTACCAAATTTAATAAGTTAGAAATGTATTCATGAGCATGATGAATATTAGGTGAAATAAAGTTAATAGGATTATTAATTTCATGAGCGATTCCCGCAACGAGTTGTCCTAAACTGGACATCTTTTCTTTTTGGATAAGTTGAAGTTGGGTTTTTTCTAATTGATTTAAAGTTTCTGCAATTTTAGCATCACCATCTGTTAATTTTTTTAAGCTGTGTGAAAGCAAGATAAAGAAATTGGTCAAAGCCATTACTAAGCCAGAAATTTGAATAAGCTGCAACACAGATGCTTTTTGATTAGCTACATTTTGTTGTTCTGTAGTTAGCTGATTCATTAAATCTAATAAGTTTAGATTATGTTCGTTAGAGTAGATTATAGCCTCTCTCAATATCTGGGGAGAAATTTGATTTTTCGATAGAATAACAGGAGTTATTTTGATTTTATATACATTCCAAATTTTTTTAGCTTGAGTAACTAATTGTTTTGATTTAGTATCTTTTACTGCTGTAATAAAAACAGGTTTTCCATCACTACCAGTCACAATTTTTCCTGAATATAGTCCAGTTAAAGTTTCATCAAATTGATTGAAGGCTTTTGCTAATTCTTCTTTTGTTGCTGTGTTTGTGACATTTATTGTTTGTGCAACTTGTAATTGCAAAAGAGTTTTGGCAATTTTCTGTGACAGCATTCGTTGACGACCAGCCAAGTTAATAATTACAGCATCTTCTTGTAATTGAGAAGAGATAATAAAATTCGGAATAAGAACACCTAAATCAAAGCCAAGAAACAAAGCGGAAGAAAGTAAAATAACTCTGTATTTACTTAAATAAAGATGGTGTTGTGGTAAAAATCGGCTTAATTTGGGTATCATGATAACCTAATCTCTCCTGTACTCTTTTCGACAATTTAGGCTAAAATCACTAATTTTAAGATTCTGATGCACTTTACGTTAATATAGATACCACTGGGTCTAATTTTTTGTGTCTGGGTTTTATGATATCTACGGCTTCCCTAAGAAAAACTAACTATGTATTTATATTTAACGAATAATTACCATAAACAAGACTTTTTGATAGTCATCAAAAGATATTAGCAGATTTTTCAGGAATAATACGGAGATATATTTTATTTTAATAGTTTTTATAAGTATAGCAGTTCTTGTTAGTCGCTATTTATACTATTTCGCACGAAGACTGATATAGCAACCACCAAGGTGGTTAGGACAATTATGAAAATAGGGGTTTGTCCAGCGCTAAACCCCTAGATATATTTACAAATTCTTGATGATGATCAGTGTATCTCTAAAAAGATAGTGATACAAAAAATCTGGATGATATAATTACCGTTTAATCTACACATTAAACCGGAATAACATTACATCACCTTCTTGGACAATATACTCTTTTCCTTCACTTTTTACTAAGCCTTTTTCTTTCGCTGCATTCATTGAACCGGTTGCAACTAAATCATTATAAGCTACAGTTTCGGCGCGAATAAATCCCCGTTCAAAATCAGAGTGAATTACCCCTGCTGCTTGAGGTGCAGACATTCCGGCATTAATTGTCCAAGCACGGGTTTCTTTGGGTCCACAGGTGAAATATGTTCGTAAGCCTAACAGGATATATGTAGCACGAATCAAAGTTTTTAAACCACCTTCTTCCACACCCAAAGAAGCAAGAAAATCAGCTTTATCTTCTTCTGGTAATTCTACTAATTCGGCTTCTACTTGAGCAGAAACAATCACAACTTGAGCATTTTCTTGAGATGCAATTTTTCGCACGTTTTCGACAAAATCATTACCCGTTGCTAAGTCATCTTCAGATACATTAGCTGCATAAATAATGGGTTTATTGGTGAGTAATCCCAGTCCTTTAATGATTTCTGATTCTTCTTGGGCTAAACTCACCTGACGTACAGATTGACCTTCGTTTAAAGCAGAGGCTAATTTTTCTAATACCGTTACTTCAAATTGTGCATCTTTGCTGGTACGTGCTTGTTTACGAGTTCGGTCAATGCGCTTTTCAATTTGGGATAAATCAGCTAAAGCTAATTCTAAATTGATGATTTCAATATCTCGCGCTGGGTCAACAGAACCGGCAACGTGAATAATATCATCGTTTTCAAAGCAACGGACAACATGAACAATGGCATCAACTTCCCGAATATGGGATAAAAATTGATTACCCAGTCCCTCTCCTTGACTTGCACCTTTAACCAAGCCGGCGATATCGACAAATTCTACCCGCGCTGGAACAATTTGTTCGGAGGTGGCAATTTTGGCCAGAACATTTAACCGGTCATCTGGTACTGCAACAACGCCGACATTCGGTTCAATGGTGCAAAAAGGGAAATTTGCGGCTTCAGCTTTAGCATTAGCCACTACAGCGTTAAATAAGGTGGATTTTCCGACGTTGGGAAGTCCGACAATTCCGGCTCTTAGCATTTTATGTCTTGGATTTTGGTTTCAATTACCAGGATAGTTCAAACAGGTTGAGGAATGGTTTGGGGTATCCTACTAATATACTACTTGTAATACTTGCGATCGCTCTATAACTTCAATTTTTTGGTAGTGTCAAAATTATCAAAGACGGGATTTTAGGATTTATGGCTAACGCCACGCTACGCGAACAGGATGTGATTGTTTGATTGTCTGTGAAAAATATAGATTTTAGGATGATTGATAAATTATCTGTTGAATTGTTCGCTGTTACTTCTTGAATATTACTGTAACTTTATTTTATAGTATTCCAACCTTCACAGATAATTCATCAATGAAAATCCTGGACATCCTGATTCAGACAATTAATAATCTACAGTCAGTTGTTTATTTTTTAAATTAAGAGAACGGATCATAAATACTGGACTAAAAAGAACCGTTCTCAATATATTAGTCTTCTGTGTTGCTACCGTTGGCTTCATTTCCTTGTAAAGCCACATCAAAGTTCATTCTTTGTTCTACACTATGCAAAAAGTAACCGCTAATCATTGCAGATGCTAAGAGACGGCCTAAATTTTCTCTATTTGTGGTAATTGTAATACCAAAATGTTCTGATGGTAAGTTGCCTAAAAGTCCTAAAATGTTTCTTTCCATGACCTGAAGGACTTCGGGAGAATTGGGTTTAGAAAGTTGAGTAACTGCTTCTGGACTTAAAGATTTAACATATTGCCATAATGAATTACCATTTTCAGATTCACTATGAAAAAATTCTGAAACTCGGTTAGATTGATTGCTCACGTTTGATCTCCTATACTGTAACTGCTAAATATGCTGATTACGAGAGGAATAATTAATACCTATTTTTGTTCGATTTAGATGACGATCGCGATCGCATATTCTCATACTAACCAATGTAACAGGTTATTCCTTCTTGGGGAGTCGGTTTAACCGTACCAAAACATCGTACTTTCTCACCCATTTAATTATTAGTCATCAGTCGTTAATCATTCACTAATCGAAGGTTAATAACCAATGACCAATAATTTTTTGATGGTAAACCCCCCGATTTAGCTGTGGAGTCAATGGAAAATTGAAAATTAGCCAATCATTAACTAGCAAGATATTCGTTCATGGTGGCTTTGGATTTGCGGAGTTTGTTTAAGGCTTCTCTCTCTATTTGTCGGACTCGTTCACGGCTAATATTCAATATTTCGCCGATTTTAGCAAGAGTTAGGGATTGTCCATCTATTAATCCAAAGCGGAGACTAATGACTTCTTTTTGTTGGGGGGTGAGTTCTCCCATCAGACGCTCTAGGTCGTAAGATAGAGAAGATTGCATAACGAAATCTTCTGGTGTTGCCCCTGTGTCTTCTAGCATTTCTCCAAGTTCGGTGTCGTAGTTGTCTCCTAACCGCAAATCTAGAGATAATGGTAGACGCGCTCTTTCTAGATACTCTCGCACCTGTGTAGGGGTGAGTTCTAATTCTTGGGCTAGTTCTAAAGCTGTAGGTGCCCGTCCTAGTGTTTGGGACATTTGACGCTGGGCTTTCTTGATTTTATTTAACTTTTCAGTAATATGAATGGGTAGCCTAATTGTCCGAGCTTTTTCGGCTATGGCACGGGTAATGGCTTGGCGTATCCACCAATAGGCATAGGTAGAAAATCTATACCCTTTGGTGGGGTCAAATTTTTCTACGCCCCGCTGCATTCCAATACTACCTTCTTGGATTAAGTCGAGTAAATCGACGTTGCGTTTAATGTATTTTTTGGCAACGGACACAACTAGGCGCAAATTGGCTTCTACCATCTTGCGTTTCGCCGTTTCGCCGTCAGCGATCGCTTCATTTAACTCTACTATGTTTAGCCCGGTTGCCGCTGCCCATTCTTCTAAACTCGGTTGACGACCTAGTTCGTCGGCAAGACCTTCCCGAATTTCGTATAAAGCACAGCTTCGTTGTACCTGCTTACCATAGAAAATCTCTTCTTCGTGGGTGAGGAGTGGCACACGGCCAATTTCTCGCAGGTATGTCCGCACGAGGTCGGTGGCTGTTTGAGCGGTCTTCATGGCGCTACTCTGTGGTGATGATGGGTTTGCTAGTAAGGTCATTAACTGATAAATCCCTGTTTGGGGTGCTACCTAGTTAATCAATTTGAGATTCGGTATTTAGGATTTGGGATTGATTCTACCCACAAGGAGTAAGGTATCAACTGACCAACACCAACCTAATATCTAAATTGGGTCAAACTCGGAAACGATGCTGTGGTCTGCAATTTAAGGGTCAGATAGATTTGGTTACTCATAACTAAGTCAAATTAGGTTATTTACTGCTAAAGGTTACAGTTATTTCCCAGTATTAGCAAGTATCTACGGTTAGATATAAGGTAACAAGTCAAACATTTTTTGTTCATTGTGAACTATTACAAATTGTAACATTTATGAGAATGGTTTGGCTACCGAGAAATTACATCTTTTCTGGTTCCACAAGATTGTCTAATCCAGTGTTTTCACTCAATTTCATGGATCTCAAGCCTCTAACATCAATTCTGTTGGGGGAAGATAGCTCCCTCATATTTGTTAAAATATCTCAATGTTAACTACAGTCATGCTCCTATAATAATTACTTAACTTTTATCTAAGTCAGAATTATAAGCACAAAGGACTAGAACAAGTTTACTATAAAATGGCAAGATTTCTCTTCTACCCAAAATAAATAAGCAATATAGGGTTATTATGTGGTTACTTGCAATAGAAGT
>NZ_JAYGHC010000032.1:58642-63038 GCF_034932285.1 Cronbergia sp. UHCC 0137 | reverse complement strand
GGGGTCAAGCATCCCCATTGTTCCACTGCTCGAAAACTCAAGCAATACCAAGCCGCTCAAGATGTTATCCCATGACTTCAACCATATAATATGCTATTTGTCAATATTTAGAGGGCTGTTAAAAACCTACACCTGTCAGCCCTCCCCCCTGCCCCCTGCCCCCTGCCTCCTGCCCCCTGCCTCACCACGGCTTAAAACTTATGGATAAATGCAAATTTCGTGAATAACTATGGATAGAATTAACTGAGTTAGCCTTAATGTCTAATCCTCAAGACCTATATATCTCATGGATTTTGCTAATATTGCTTCCCAGTTAAATGCTGGAACGATTTTACCAGAGGGAATTGTCATTCTTACCCTCTTGGGGGTTTTGATTGTTGATTTGATTTTGGGGCGTACATCTGCACGCTGGATTGGATATCTAGCGATCGCTGGTTTACTTGCTTCCATTCTCGCCCTGTGTTTACAATGGGATTCCACCAATCCCCTCGCCTTTACTGGCGGTTTTAACGGTGATGACCTGAGTATTATCTTTCGCGGCATCATTGCCTTATCTGCTGCGGTGACAATCTTGATGTCAATTCGCTACGTTGAGCAGAGTGGTACTGCCCTAGCTGAATTTATCGCCATTTTATTAACTGCTACCCTGGGAGGAATGTTTTTATCCGGGGCTAGTGAGTTGGTGATGATTTTCATCTCCCTAGAAACCCTGAGTATTTCCTCTTATTTATTGACAGGCTATACCAAGCGTGACCCCCGATCCAATGAAGCGGCGCTGAAATACCTGTTAATTGGAGCTTCCAGCACAGCCGTATTTTTGTACGGTGTATCGCTGTTGTATGGTTTATCCGGTGGACAAACGGAACTGAGTGCGATCGCCAGCGCGATCTCCACAGCTAACATTGGTCAATCACTAGGTCTAGTAATTGCTCTAGTTTTTGTCATCGCAGGTATCGGTTTCAAAATCTCCGCCGCACCCTTCCACCAATGGACACCAGACGTTTATGAAGGCGCGCCCACACCCGTGATTGCCTTTTTATCCGTTGGTTCTAAAGCCGCAGGATTTGCCCTAGCCATCCGCCTACTAACAACCATCTTCCCCATCCTAACGGAAGAATGGCACTTTGTTTTCACCGCCCTAGCTGTGTTGAGCATGATCTTGGGTAACGTCGTCGCCCTAGCCCAAACCAGCATGAAACGGATGTTAGCCTACTCATCCATTGCCCAAGCCGGATTTGTGATGATTGGCTTAATCGCTGGCACAGATGCCGGATATTCCAGTATGCTCTTTTACCTACTGGTTTACCTATTCATGAACCTGTGTGGCTTCACCTGCATCATTCTCTTCTCCCTACGCACAGGAACCGACCAGATAGCCGAATACTCCGGTTTATACCAAAAAGACCCACTCCTAACCCTAGCTTTAAGTATCTCCCTCCTATCCCTGGGTGGAATACCCCCTCTAGCAGGATTTTTTGGCAAAATTTACCTATTCTGGGCTGGTTGGCAAGCAGGACTTTACTGGTTAGTTTTGTTGGGCTTAATTACCAGCGTTATTTCCATCTACTACTACATCCGTGTAGTAAAAATGATGGTAGTCAAAGAACCCCAAGAAATGTCCGACGTAGTGAAAAATTATCCCGAAATTCGTTGGAATTTACCAGGTTTTAGACCTTTACAAGTGGGTTTAATTGTAACTTTAATTGCTACATCCTTAGCAGGGATTTTATCCAATCCTCTGTTTTCCTTAGTCAATCATTCAGTTGCTAATACTCCCATCTTACAAGCAGAAAAAATTGCCAGTAGTCAAGCAAAAATAATTTCTACTGTCATATCTGAAGAATTATAGATTGTTAATGGGTAATGGGTAATAAGATTTTCCTTCACACCCAATTACCCATTTTTTTCCTTTACTGGCAGAGTAATCATAAACTCTGAACCTACTCCAGGAACTGAATCAAATTCTAAACTTCCTCCATGTTTATCAATAATAATTTTCCGCACAATAGATAAACCTAAACCCGTACCTTGTCCCACTGGCTTAGTAGTAAATAAATGCTCAAATATTTTAGACTGAGTTTCTGCCGACATTCCCACCCCATTATCTTTAATCCGAATCACAATACAATTTTCACATTCCATTAGTCTAGTTTGGATCTTAATTAAATTAGGATTTGACCTAATCTCACCAGCACTACGTCCAATATTAGATTCTTCTAAAGCATCAATGGCATTAGCCAACAAATTCATAAAGACCTGATTAATTTGCCCAGGGAAGCATTCTAACAAAGGTATTTCCCCATAGTCTTTAATTATTTCAATAACAGGACGATTTTTATTTCCCTTCAACCGATGTTTAAGAATTACTAGAGTATTATCAATACCTGTATGCAAATTAAAGGCAATTTTTTGTTCTGTATCTGCCCTAGAAAAAGTTCGTAAACTAGAACTAATTTGACAAATTCTATTTGTACCTTCTTTAATAGCAGAAATCAGCTTTGGTAAATCCTCACGTAAATAACCTACCTCTATAGCTTCAATTTCTGCTTGAATGTCTGGAAATGGATTTGGGTAGAACTCTTGATAAAGGTCTAGCAGATGCAGCAAGCTATGAACATACTCCCCCGCAGGGTCAATATTACCTAAAATAAAACCAATTGGGTTATTTATTTCATGAGCTACATCTGCAACAAGATTGCCTAAAACAGACATTTTATTTTGCATCATTTGTAGATTAACCAATGTCTGCTCTAGTTCTTGACTTCTTTGCGCTAACTTGTTCTGTGATTCCTCTAGATCATTAATTACATTTTTTAAGAGAGCTTCTTTTTTCTTATTCGTCTCTTCTAAATTGATCCTATCAGTTTCCGAGCGTTCCAATTGTTTTTGAATAACTCTATTAGCCTTTTGGAGTTTATTCAATTCTTTTTCATAATCAATAATTTCCATAGGTATTCATTTAATTCCTAAAATTAATGTTACGAAAGTTTCATTGTGAAATTGCGTCTGATTGGTGGTATTCAAAGGGGCAATTTCACCATTTGAGTAAAATCCACAAGCTGGTAAAGGAATAGCAAAACAGTTTTTAGTATTCTGATACTCTTGCAGTGTCTTAGTCCCAAGTAATTGCCGACGAGCCACACAAGAAAAAAATAGGACAGCCGATGGTTCTCTACCTGGATAACTATTTAATGCTGTCATAAATGATTCTTTAGACGCTGCCAGAATATCCTCACTACTTGCCACTGCCATTTGCACAGTTGCTTGGTCAGGGATGTCTGCAAAAAATGTCACACTTCCTGTTTCCTCATTATATGCGATCGGCGCTCTCATGTAAAAGCTTTCACTATTCGGAGGAAACACAGCTAGGGGATATTCCATTGAAGGAGCCAGGGAGTCCAAAAAATGACGATAGAAGTCTAAAGCAGGTTTACCATCTATCTCATAAATTATGTTTTTCTCCACCTTGGTAACTTGACTAGCTTTGCCGATAGGATGCCAACCACTAGCTACACCATGAGAAAACAAAATATTGCCAAAAAATAACAGCACTGGTATGGAATCAGTCAGGACTTGGGTGTTGAAAAACTGATAAGTATTTTGATATCTTGATTGATCAGCAGCTAAACCACCAAAGATAGGTATATTTTCCCCCAATACCTGTTTTAATCCCTCCAAGATTGATACACCGCTAGTTGTCAGGCTTTCTGGATGAGTTAAGCACAACCGGGGTTCTGCGGTGCTTTTTGCTTTGGCCTGTTCTATAGCTTGTTTTGCCGCAGCAATGGGATCCCTGGAAGCTTTACATCCTATTCCTGCATGAATTTCTACTTCGTCGGAGCAAAATAACATTAAGGTAATTGAGTCCTGCTGAAACTCTAGAACTGAGGATATTTCTCCGTCTGTAGTGCCACCAATTAATTCAATTGCTGGAAAAATAGCATAAATTCTCTGTAAAACGAGGAAATGGTCAAAATCAATGGCCGAAAACAGAATTCCGGCCTGTGGTGTTTTTCCTGCTAGAGCCGTGTGGCATTGCTGAAGAACTTCTTCAACTGCTAACCCTGATTCTGGATCGTTACTATGTCCTACTACTACCTGAAACATATATACTTTGATCAGAAAAATCTAGTTTCTATTCTTATACTAATATAGTTCCCAATTTGCCATTATAGACTGTGTTGTGCTAATTTTTTAAAGGATAGAAAGAGGCTAAATAACTATATTTTTGAGAGAGAGATCAAGATCACATAAGGTTTGTGATATTAGTTCATGCAAGTTTATTTTTAACATGATTTACTTTTTTAGTTAAGTAAGGTACGTCAGAATCCAATGCTGTTAGGTTAAGAGTTTTTATAGTTTTTGTAGGTTGGGTTAAGCGACAGCGCAACCCAAC
>NZ_JAYGHC010000032.1:0-58598 GCF_034932285.1 Cronbergia sp. UHCC 0137 | reverse complement strand
AGCTTAACCGACAAGTATTGCGTCAGAATCCAATCCTGTTCGGTTAAGAGTTTTTATAGTTTTGGTTAAGCAACAGCACAACTTTTTTGCATCCTGTCTTATCTCAATGACAATTTTTAAGTTCTCTTAACGTGACCAATACATTTTCCCTCTACCAAAGAGAAACTTGTTGCTTTAATTCTTCCAGATCCAAATAATCCTTCATGAAACCTTTCCGTAACAATGCGTGTGGAATAAATTGATCATATTTTTGTATCTCCGGTGCTTCTGCATGACTAACTAAGTCTTCTAAAGAAATTCTCTGTTCACATAAAGAAATAATCTCTGGATAAACAGATGTGAATTTATTCTTACCTAATTTCAAAACTAAATAATAGGGATTTATTCCTCCAATACTTTTAATTTCTAAAGACTCTCGACACAAAGAATTAAGCAATCTTTCCAAAGTGCGGTAAGCCACAGTACCCAACCAAGGGAAGATACAACATTTATTTTTTTCTAAAAGTATAATATTCTGTTGTTCTAATCCAGCTTTTTGTACCAATTGACGGACTATCTGTAACCGAACTTGAGCATTTTTTTGTAAATAACTGTATTCTACATCCTCCAACAAAACCTGGCGCATTCGTTGTAAAATCCGAGTGTGAATAGTTCCAGAACCACCACGCCAATAAATAGTAGATTTACCCTCACCTTGCTTAACAAAAATCACCTTTTTTTGGAAATCAACATCTAAAACTTCCCAACTTCTCCCAGCTAAAGCAAATTGATTACCAACAGCAGGTGGAATTACAATACTTCCAATTGCCGTTGAGCCTTGTTTTACCACATATTCATGATTATCAGCAAACACACCATAAAACTGAAATTGATTCACCACCTTTTCTCCAGCCAACCCGATCATTAATTTACCTTGTTCAGTCTTTTGAATATGATTAATATCAATTAAATACCGCAATAACAACTTATAATCATCTTGAGAAATAGCCGCAAATGGTGTTAGAGTTAAAACTTGTTGAGCCAGAGCATGAGGTGATAATTCTTCCATTGCTGCTAAGATACTCATTGTTTGATGATAAAGCAAACTCAAAGGATATTTTATTGGTTTGATTGGTTCTAGCCAACGTTCTTCTAAATAAAGTTGAATAATAGCAATACACTGTAAAAGTTGCCAGGGAATTTGTTCTGGTAATGAAGCGTCTGCTAATGGTTCTTCTTCTGCACAAACAAAACGCATATCAGCCGATTCACCTCTTCTGCCACTGCGTCCTAATCTTTGTAAAAAACTAGCAACAGATAAGGGTGATTCTAACTGAATTACTCTTTCTAAATAACCGATATCTATCCCTAATTCTAAAGTCAAAGTCGCAGCAGTCACAGCAGGTTGATTAGGTTCACGCATCGCATTTTCAGCAGCTTGTCTCAAACTGGCACATATACTACCGTGATGAACATGATATATATCTGAAAATCCTTGTTTAGTAGCAACTTGGCGTAGTGAAGCAATAATAGATTCTGTTTGTGTGCGATTATTAGCAAATATTAGGCATTTACGAGCTTTACTCAAATTAAAAATATATTGTTCATATTTTGATTCTTCCACTTCTTTTTCAACATAAAAATGCTCTATAGCCAGTTTAATTTGCCGCTTTTCTACCTCAATTATTGGTGTAATTACCAGTTTATCTGTTCCTAAACTTAACCACTTTTCAGCCATTGAATAATCACCAAGAGTTGCTGATAAACCAATCCGTCGAGGTTGGGTCTTTGTCAACCTTGCTAAACGCTGTAATTGGCAAATAATTTGTACACCACGTTCTGAACCCATGAAAGCATGGATTTCATCAATAATCACAAACCGTAAATCACCGAATAGGCGTATTAGTTGCTGATTTTTGTTAATTAATAAACTTTCTAGAGATTCTGGTGTAATTTGGAGAATCCCTTGAGGGTTTTTTAAAAGATTATGTTTTCGACTTTGAGCAACATCACCATGCCAAGAGCATACAGGAATATCTGCGGTTTTTAATAAATCATTAAGTCGTTCAAATTGGTCATTAATTAAAGCTTTAATCGGTCCAATATACAATGCACCAATACTAGAAGGAGGATTTTCGTGTAATAAAGTTAAAATTGGCAAAAAGGCAGCTTCAGTTTTCCCCGCAGCAGTAGCAGCAGCAATCAGTAAATGAGCATCAGTGTTGAATATAACTTCACAAGCAGCAATTTGTACTGGTCGTAATTCAATCCAGTTGTGATGATAAATATATTCTTGAATAAAGGGTGCAAGTCTAGAAAAAGTACGGTTGTTCATGTCAATTTTTATCCAAATAATCTCTCATCCCCAAAAAATGGGGTAGTATCGAAAAAACGAGTATAATTAATTATTATAAAATTAACCAAACTCTGCATTTAGTAAAATGACAGGTCAAATTATAGGTGATTTTGCCAAAGAGATATTATCAGAACGCTACGAAGTACAGCAACAACTTGGTAAAAAAGCAGGAAGACGGACACTGTTGACTCGTGACTTGCAAACTCAAGAACTGGTAGTTGTGAAACTACTTTCTTTTAACAATGAGTTTCAATGGGACGATTTAAAGTTATTTGAACGAGAAGCAGAAACTCTCAAAGCAATTTCTCATCCCGCAGTTCCTCGTTATCTAGATTATTTTGAACTAGATTCTCCAGAAAACAAAGGATTCGCGCTGGTACAGAGTTATATTC
The DNA here is from genome assembly GCF_034932285.1 of Cronbergia sp. UHCC 0137. NCBI lineage: Bacteria > Bacillati > Cyanobacteriota > Cyanophyceae > Nostocales > Nostocaceae > Cronbergia > Cronbergia sp. UHCC 0137. The sequence goes on along the minus strand of NZ_JAYGHC010000032.1, from coordinate 55,871 downwards.
CGGCTGAATCTTTAGAAGCACAACTAAAAGCAGGACGTAGTTTTAGCGAAGAAGAAGTTAAGCAAATAGCAACAGCTATTCTCAAGATTCTCAAATATTTACACGGTCGTCAACCATCTGTAATTCATCGTGATATTAAACCTAGTAATATTCTGTTGACCAATCGCTCTGGTAATAATGTGGGTGAGGTTTATTTAGTGGATTTTGGTTCTGTACAAACTATTGTGAGAACTAACAGCACTATGACAGTTGTTGGTAGTTATGGGTATATGCCACCTGAGCAATTTAATGGTAGAGCAACTCCCGCTTCTGATCTTTACGGTTTGGGTGCAACTTTAATTTATTTAGTCACAGGTCAGCACCCAGCAGATTTACCCCAACAAGATTTAGTAATTAAATTTGAACAAGCGGCTAATATTAGTCCTGGTTTTAGTAGTTGGTTACGGAAAATGACACAACCTATTTTGAGTAAACGTTTGGCTTCTGCTGAACAGGCTTTGCAAGTTTTAGAGCAACTGGGAAAGACAACTCAAACTCCAGTTAAGGCAGCTAATTTAAATTTGTGTAAACCGTTTGGTAGTAAGATTCTCTTGTTTAAAAATGCTGATTTTATAGAAATAATTATCCCCCCATTTCATGGATTTAAAAGGAATATAATCTTATTTAGTATAGGTTTAGGTTTAGCAACTTATTTCTTAATTATTCCTTTGTTTCCGTTAGCTAGTTTATTAAGTTTATTCTTGGTTGGTTCTATGTATATTTTGGGCAAAAAAAGACTCCGCATTAACAGAAAACAAATTTCTTTATCTTATGAATTGTTGGGAATTGTGCGTAATCATCCACTTCCTAGCCAGAGACAATATATTATTCGTTTAGAAAGAACTAATATTTACCATAATAACGAACCTCAACCTTGTTTAATCATCTGGTCAGGAATGCGGAAGTATCAAATTAACGCTGGCGAAAATAATCTCTTTTCTGTAAGTACCCTAGAACTAGACTGGTTAGCAGAAGAACTTAGCAACTGGCTAGAATTGCCAATTACTAGAAATTAGGAAATACAGCACTTTCTGATGTTATGGGGTACATATCTGACCTGCAAGATGCCGATACTACAAGAGATAAAATTCATAATAACTCAAGTTGCTAATTACTAATTTTTTGGATATTTTGTAGTCTGTAGGGTGTGGTTCGGCAAGCTCACCAACCACGTCAGACTCTATAGTTTTAGCCGACGATTATAGGACTTATGCACTGTAGAAAATCCAGATGATATATATAATGAAATTGCCTACTTTCAGGTTTTTAGAATTGTATATTAGTGCGGTGCGTCAGATAGATAAAATCTGTTGGATGCTTAATTATCGGGTCTGACGCACCCTACAAGAGATAAAATTTGTAATAACTCAAGTTGCTAGTTATTAATTTTTCGGATATTTTGTAGTCTGTAGAGTGTGGTTCGGCAAGCTCACCAACCACGTCAGACAGAATATTTTAGGCTGAAATCAGTAGTTTTAAGCTTCTGACGCACTTTACTTAGAGTTTGTATTTATTCACCAACGTTGTTTAGAAAAAAGTCCTGAATTACAAACTAAATTCTGCTCCTTCATCATCTAAATTAATATCTTTACCTGCCACAGTAGGTTTAAAATTAGAGCCGTGAATGAGTTCTTTAAGCTTAATTGTTGGGTTTTGTTGGAGAATATTCAACACACTAATAAAATCCCTAATTATTTCTCCTGGTGTGAGTAAAGCTTCTGCACCTAACCGACTGATAATTTCTTGAACAAATTCCTGTAAATCACTATTTTTTAAAGTTTTTTCATAGCCAAAATTGAGTGCATGAATTTCTGTTAACCGTTGTAATAAAGTGAGAATTTCCGTTTCACTCAAGGGGTTAAGGCGAATTACTGGGCCTAAATATTCTTGTACACCTGCTTGGGTTGCAAAGCGGCTTTCTTTGGTACGTCTGCGCCAAGCTTGGTCAGCAAATAGTCCTCGATTTGGGTCTTCTAAAAATTTTGTTGTCCCACCAATTAAAATACCAAGATGTTCAGCTTTGCATTGCATGGTATCGTTAAACATGGTTAGGAGTCTGTTATAGTTTTTTTCTCTGGTGACTGTGGTGGATATTTGATATAAATTTACGGCTTCATCTACTAAAATTAATAATCCTTTATAGCCAATTTCGGCGACAAATTTAGCTAATAATTTGATATAATCATACCAACTATTATCGTCAATAATCACCCGCACGCCTAAAGCTGCTTTAGCTTCTGTTTTTGTGTTAAATTCTCCTCTTAACCAACGCAAAGACGCATTTTTTAAATCATCGTCATCTAAGCGATAACTACGCCAATAAGCAATAATCACACTACCAAAATCGAAGCCATGAACTAAGTCTTCAATATATTGAACTACTTCCCGAATTTTTGCTTCTACTTGGTCATCAAAACCGGGGTCATTGGGACGCATTCCTGTTTCTTTGGCTACTTCTTGTTGAATTTTATTAATCCAACCTTCTAAAATTGATATTAAAGCACCACCGTCAGGACGAGTTTTCGTGGCGAGATTGCTCATTAATTCTCGATAGGTGGCTAAACCTTCGTTGTTGCTTCCTGCTAGTCGGCGTTGAGAGGATAAATCAGCGTCAGCTACTACAAAACCCTGTTCCATGGCGCGGTTACGAATCATTTGCAGCATGAAGCTTTTACCTGAACCGTAGTTACCGATAATAAACCGAAATGCTGCGACACCTTCTGCAATATCGTTGAGATTTTGTAAAAGGCTGTCGAGTTCTTTTTCTCTCCCTACTGCTATATGTTCAATTCCTACTCTGGGTACTACTCCTGCACCAAGGGAATTGATTAAAGCAGTGGATATTTTTTTCGATATTTTTGGTTTTGTCATGTAGTTTGGAACAAAAATTAAAAACTTTAGTTACTGTTTTTTATTCTAAATCAATTCGGTTCTCTAAGTAAAATACAGAAAAGCAGGAGCATACGCCCATACTTGTGAAAGGAGGTTCATGAATGGCTTATGTCAAGCTGCGCTAACAATTGATGTCCTGACCACCCTACAGACTACAAAATATCCGAAAAGTTGTAAATAACGTAAGTTGCTTTTTTAGTAAAATAAGGTGCGTCAGAAATTTAAAATTATTCATTTCAGCCTAAATTATCCTGTCTGACGCACCCTACAGACTACAAAATATCCGAAAAGTTGTAAATAACGTAAGTTGCTTTTTTAGTAAAATAAGGTGCGTCAGAAATTTAAAATTATTCATTTCAATCTAAATTATTCTGTCTGACGCACCCTACAGACTACAAAATATCCGAAAAGTTGTAAGTAACAGTTGCTTTTTTAGTGACATAAGGTGCGTCAGAAATTTAAAATTATTCATTTCAATCTAAATTATTCTGTCTGACGCACCCTACAGACTACAAAATATCCAAAAAATTAATAACTAGCAACTTGAGTTAAGTAGAGTAGATAACTAAAAATAATCTCCGGTGGGCAATGCCCACCCTACGTGTATTTTAAAAATCAGATATCAGTCCTATATCATTAATATTTTAATTGGCTGAAATGGTTTTATTTGTATTTTCTTCATACATGGCAAGCATTTTTTTCAGGTTGTGTGTATGTTCTTGGGCTATTTCGGGAATTTCTAAGTTTGTTTCAATAATTAATTCACCAATAATATCATTGGCTTTTTCGTTGATAGAGTCTATTAATAAATTCGGCATGGTGATATTTGCTTCAGCAATTTTCTTAATAGTGGCTTTAGTGTTATTTTGCTCGATTATGGCTTTTAAAATTTGAATTTGATATGCGGATAAATTGGTTAAAAATTTATTCCATTCTGGAGGAAGTTGATAACCTCTGGGTTCTAATGGTTCTAGTAATTCATCGAAGGGAAATAATTCAATGTTATTATCTTGTGGATTATCAAGTAATGGGTCTGGATTGAAATTTTCTACTTGTTGAAGTAATTCCCACACTTGGTTTTGCAACGAGTCCCGTTCATTTTGCAAGAGGGAAATTTGATTTTGTAATTGTGTGAGTTCTATTTTTTGGGCTGTGGTTTGAGTTTGTAAAGAGCTAAAACTATGTTCTAGATTTTCTCTGGCGTTTCTGGTGGCTGTTAGTAACTGATTTTGGTTGATGCTTTCAACTTCTAGTTCTTGGATTTCAATTCGCAATTCATACATTTTTTCCTCTAGTTGAGGTTTTAGTCTACCTAATAGAGTTAAATTATTTTGAATTTCTTGTTGTTGTTGTTGAAGTTGTTCAATTTGAGTTTCTAATTGGATTATTTCGGCGCGAGATGCATTATAATTTAATTCTAAACGACGTTTATCGGCTGTGAGATTAGTATAGTAATCGTTTAGTTCTGCCGTAGTAATTTCTAAGGTATTAAATTCTGTTCTCAGGATGCTAATTTCTGATTCTAATTGTTTTTTCTGTCCGGCAAAATTACCTAATTCTCGATGAAGAGTATCTCTTTGATTACGACATTCTAATATTTGATTTTGTAGTTGTTGGGATTCTATATACAGTAGTTTATTATGATCTTGTAGTTGTTCTATTTCTCTAATCAGGCGAGATTTTAGCCCTTCACGCTCTCTAATTCGTCGATGAAGAGAACTTAAAACTAGCAATTCATGATTTTTGTGTCGTTTATCAACAAATAATGCTGCGGAATAGGTAGCTATTACAGTGATTAAACCTGTGAAAAAGGCTTTGGTAATATCCCAGGTGGGAACAAGACTCAACCCAAAGCTGATACTAAAGGCGATTAGACCTAATATTAATCTATTGCTGATGATTACTGTTTGCATTTTACTTGTTTTTAAATCAGTAATATGATTAGAATCATTAGTTACTAGGGTCATTAATCCTCTCTTTGATTATTATGTTGTTGTTATATTATTATTTTTAGCAAACAAGGTGAGGTCTGCTTTCAAGAAATCAATAAATTGGCGTGCTGTTCTGCCAGAACGGCCATTATGACGGGTTGCCCATTGTAAAGCCTGGTATTCTAAGTCTTGCTGAGTAATATTAATGCCAGCTTGTGCTGCTAGATGCTGGACAATTTGCAAATAAGTTTTTTGATCTGCGGGTGTAAAGGTGATAGTTAAACCAAAGCGATCGCTAAATGATAACTTCTCCTGCATTGTATCCCAAGCATGGACTTCTTCGTGATCTTTAGGGGCGGGTCTGTCGGTAAAATACTCCTTGATTAAGTGACGACGGTTGGAGGTAGCGTAGACGACTACGTTTGGGGGTTTGGCGGTTAAACTCCCTTCTAAGACGACTTTTAAGGCTTTAAAGGCATCGTTATCTTCCTCAAAAGAAAGGTCATCTACAAAGATAATAAATTTCTGTGGCACTCCCCGCAACTGTTCGACTATTTGGGGTAAGTCTTGTAATTCTGATTTTGCTACTTCTATTAAGCGCAGGTTTCTCTCGCTGTATTCATTTAACAAGGCTTTGACTAAGGATGATTTACCAGAACCTCGACTACCGTAAAGTAATACGTGTAGCGCTGTTTCTCCTGACAATAAAAACTCTGTATTTTTTAATAATGCCTCTTTTTGCGACTCATAACCCACTAGGGTACTGAGTTTAATTCCATCGGCATGGGCAATACCTGTTAATTGTCCATTTTGCCAGCGAAAAGCCCGATATTGAGCAAATAAGCCTGTTCCGTGTTGCTGATAATAAACTGCTAAATCTTCTAAAGCATCGCCCCAATTTTCTAAGTGTGGCAAGGAGGCGATTAAACTGGCTTCAACCGCTATTTGATCTGGTTCTCGATACCAGACTACGGGGGAAACTGGTAAATGAGCTACAATTTGTACCCACTCACTCAAGACAGCGCTGTTACATTCATACAAACTTTGTAATATTTGTAAATCATGTTGGGCTGCGGTTATTAGTGCTGGGGGTAATTTGGTCAATTCTTGCTGTTGAAGCAGCTTGGTAAAGGGATTTTCAGCTACCAGAATTTGATTAATTAAATATTCTTCCCAGGTTTGATTACTGGCTGCTAAAGCGCGAAAATAGTTACCGTAGGCTTGGAGACAGTCTCGCCCATCTGCGTCAGTGTAACGTATAGCTTGCAGGAGATCAAGAAAGGCGATCGCTATTTCTCCTTGCAGAACCGATTGGTATAGCAAAAGAGAGGCTGCTTGACGCTGAAAAAATTGAATTTCGCTGTATAATAAGTTACTCGATTTTGTCATCTGTAAATCCTTACAAGAGTTCTAAACTCCTGAAAAACTTCAAATTATCTTGATTCCAAGGTTCAGTGTTGCTGATTCCCAAACTAACTACACTTAGTTATAATAGATAACACATCATCGTATCTGAAAATTTTAGGTTTTAATATTTTTTACATTTTACATAGATGTAAGTGTATTTCATTGTCTATATCTAATAATTTTAGAGAATGTAGTTCAGTACATTGTGACACCCATGGGGGGCAGTACACAACTTGCTATAAAAATAATAACGGTATAACTTAGTTAAATCAGATATACAATTTAAATTTTGTCTACTGTAGACCTAATAAAATAAATTGTAAATTGCCATTATGGCAAGTTTTACTGTCAAGAATAAGATATTACTAATTATCAACAATCGTATTTATTCTTGTTTACCATTCAGGCTTATTCAAGTTTCATCAATTTTAATTTCGGTAATTTTCTCAATACTTTAAGTAAATAGGAAATATTATATGTTGTTATCGCTGTCTTCTTTAAATGTTATCCAGTATTTGCAAAATGCCGATCTGTTTAGCTCAGAAGATAGGGTATTAGATCAATATGAGTTAAAAGAAAGTAGCCAAGATAATCAGAATTTACTGGTAACTTTCACTAATAATCGCCAACTATTAATTAAACAAAAATATAAAATAGATATTGAGAATAATCACCATGAATTATTTAATGAGTGGCTATTCCATCAGTTATTACAGCAATTCCCAATCCTTGGTAATATTTCTGAGTTGTCATCATTAATACTATGTTATGATCAGGAAAATTCTATTCTAGTCCGCAGTTATTTAAGCGAATATATAGAGTTAGGAAAATTTTACCAAAATAGCAGTATTTTCCCCATCGAAATTGCTAATTCTATCGGTACTGCATTAGCAGAATTACATCGTACTACTTTTCTAGGTAAAGAGTATCGTGATTTTATGAATATTGCTCCTCCAGGGGAGTTTCGCTATCATTTTTATAACCCGTCCCAAGGTATAGATTCAATTAATCCAGATGTTTTGGGTAGGATTCCTACTGAAGCGATAAAGTTTCATATTTTCTATCAGCATGATCAAAGTTTAGCATCAGCGATCGCAGATTTGTCTTATGAATGGACTCCTTGCTGCTTGATCCATAATGATTTGCAGTTAAGTAATATTTTATTACATTCCCGATGGGAACAATTAGATAATTGCTTAATTCGATTAATTGACTGGGAAGCTTGTAGTTGGGGAGATCCTGCTTTTGATTTAGGAAGTTTATTGGCTAGTTATTTAAGAATTTGGCTGTCGAGTTTAGTAGTAGATAATACTTTGAATTTAGAGGAATCGCTGAATTTAGCAATGATACCGCTAGACATTATCCAACCTTCAATGTTAGCTTTATTGCGAGCTTATCTTGATACTTTTCCCTTGATTTTAGAGTATCGACATGATTTAATTTTGCGTGTGGTTCAGTTTACGGGTTTATCGCTAATTCATCAAATTAAAGAGATGATTGAGTATAAGAAATACTTCGATCAACATCACATTTATATGTTGGAATTTGGCAAAAATATACTGACCATGCCTCAAAAAGCTGTATTAACTATATTTGGTATATCCGAATCAGAGATTATCCAACCTGTAGCTGACTTAGAAAATATTTTTCAACCTGAAGAGGAAGAAAAAATACTACCGATATATTACGAAAAGACTCGTTTACGCGGTTGTTAATTTAGTAAAAATTAATCAATTGTTATCCCCCATCTTTAGTGGTCATTAATGTATAATTCTTCAACCAATCAGATTCTGACTTCTTTGCTAGACATTGCTAGTAATATTGAGATAGAGCCTAATTTCTGTATTCACCATCCTCATTATCAACCTTTTTCTTTGCCGACGAATGTAGCAGCTAGATTTCAACAAAACTCGCCAATTTTACAATATAAATATCTCGCTTTATTATTGCGAAACTTCCTGCACGGTATCTATTATAATGGCTCATTACAAACAATTCTGGCAGTAAATGGTGATACTGTTAACAACTTATTCCCGCAGGATTTAGCTCAAAATTCCAGTTTAGGAATTGATAGAGATTTTTATGATCAACTACACAGTAGTAATCATGGTAACGGAAACTATGATCCCAATTGGCAGGTTTTACGACTAGAACCAGATGGAAGTATGGCCGTTAGCAAGGGTGGTTTGACACTGTATGTTGAACCAGAATGTCAACTTAAATCTGGTAAAAAGGCTGCTAAAGTGGGTGAATTAATAGCAATTTGGATGCCTAAAAATCGGTTGCAGAACGGCTGTTATTTAGCGGTGAGTAATGTAGGACAGGAAGGACAAGATACAGAAGATGCCGATATAGTGCGAATTTATTTTAATTTTACGCCATTGGGTGCGATCGCTCTCATGGAAAGTTTAACACAACAACTAAACAGCGCCACTATTCCCTTTAGTTTTCAAGTTCTTTACAATCCCTCAGCCTACGGACGTTATGATTCAGGTGTACTCCATTTTGAACGCCAAAACTATCCAGAAATACACAAAATTCTTCAGCCTGTTTACATCGAACATCAATCCTACTTTGATTCAAAAATTCCCTTATTTACCAAATTTTTAGCACCAGGATTAGGTTTAGCAGAAGAACCAAATCAAAAATTTACCGCACAAGAAAGTTTTGGAATGAACCGTTGCCAAATAGTCGCTAATGCCTTATTAGAAGCTTGGCATAATCGTAAAAATGCCATTGAGGAACGGATGCAGATTATTCATCAACACTTTGCACTGCAAGCTTTGGACGTGCAGCGAGCCTATCTTAATCCAGACTCGGAAGATGTTTATAACCCTTTGTTTTGAGTAGTAAATGAGTAGTAAATCAAAAGTCGGGACAATTGCTCTCTGTGACGCTGGGATGAACGTAATATTTAAGCACTGTCTCAACATTGTCCCCAATCCATAAGGCCACTCTGTCAGGCGTTACCCCTGAAGCGATCGCCCAAGTTGCAAATGTGTGACGTGTGGCGTAGGGTTTGAGGTAATAGGGGATTTCCCCGGCGTTAACCAATTCAGTTACAATTCCTGGATAAAAATATTTTTTATCCCCACGTTTGACTGTGTAGCCTTTCCAAAAATCATTAATGGTGTAGCTGGTTATTCTGTTACCCTGCTTGGTCAGGAAAATTATTTGTCCGGCAACGACAGGATGTGGTCTTATTTCTAGTAATAATTTTGAAAGGCGGGAATCACTAGAGACGGTAAAGATCCTTTTCTTCCCATTTTTTGTACCTTTGGCGATGCCGTGTAAGTTTCTGGATTTAGCGATCGCTATTTGGCAGCAATCCTCTGACACATCCCCCCAAGTCAAGGCGAATGCTTCTCCTAATCGGCATCCAGTCCAGAATAGGAATTTTATTAGGGGTGCGTAGTGAGAATAAGATGAGTGATTTTCAAAGGCTTCTATGATAATGTCGCGCTGCTCTAGGCTGAAGGCTCTGAAACCATCGGTATCTGTAGATTTTCGTTTTGGCTTAGGAATAAGTAAGCTCTCAAATGGGTTATGGGGGATTAACTTAGAGCCAACTGCCCACCGACAACATCGGTCCAGGTGGTGAAGAATATCCCACGACATATAAGCTGATGTGTTGAGTAGTAACCAATTTCTAATCTCAGAAGCTTTTGATAATTTGTGTGTAGGGAATCGCCTAATGTAGCGTTCAACTTTCCTATAGGTCCCTCTGATAGTTGTTTGCTCTAATTGGGGTTCTTGAAATTCTGTAAATTTTGTCCAAAGTTCGTTAATTGGTAATTCTGATTTTTGGGTGGTTGAATTTTTATCACCAAATTTATAACGCTCTAATGAGCTATCAAATTCACCTAAAGAAATTTCACGCTGAATTAATTCCCAGCGTGATTCTACAATTACTCTATTTTTCTTGGTGTCTTTCAGTCCGGTGGATAAGTAAAATTGTTTGGCGTAACCATTGACTCTAAATCTAATTAATATTTTTTTTGATTTAGGGTCAACAGTTACAGCCATTAATCATACTCCTTATAATCAAAGAAATTGTGTCCACAGTCAAGACAATACACTCTTGTATCGTCAGTCCTTCTTTCTCCACCACAGTAACAACACACGCCGTATTTCCTTGTTGCCTCTTCTTGGTTTTTAGCTTTTGTTACTTGTTCTATGTCCGAGATTAATTCTGTGGGCAATTGCTCCCAATATTTAAGGAGTAGTTCCATTAAAGTGACGTAATCCATTTAAAGATTCTCTACATCGAATAGCCCTTGCTTTCCTTTCACTTCAAAAGGAGTTATAGAACGAATATTTTCAAACACCCAGGCGACTCTCCCTATTTGCCAATTACCCATCATTTTTTCTAAACTGGACTGACTGTCTATTAATTCCTGAGTCATTACCAAACAATCAACTAAAGTTACTTGAGCTACTGCTACTCCGAAGGGGAAATCATTGTAGGTGAGTTTGTCCCGAACAATAGGTTTAATCTTTTCGTGAAAAAATAGTTCTTGTTCGCGGGTGTCCCTTGCGGAAGCACATATCAACAAATCGCCTCTGTAGTTTGTCCCCCATGTGCGAGTCTCAACCCGTTTTAAATAGTGAGGAATCAAACTAGCCCAAGGCTGCCATAAACTTAATGCTTTCATTGTTTAAAGAATAATTATTTTTGCATAGCCTTTGGTTGAAACATACCAACCCTTTAACTCAATAATCTTCCTGATCCTTTGCCGTTGAAGGAATAGATTAACGGCTATTTCTGAATTTCTCATTGTCTTAATATCCCCCTCTACTGGTGTTTAATTGCCTCGAATTTTTAATAGATGATTATGGACATAGTAAACGTCAAAGTACCCGAACGGGAAAAAATACCCCTGGGTAGCATTGCTATAAATTTCCAACTTTCCTATATATAGGATAAATCCACCGCAATAAATTTCTAAAGTCATTTTTGTTTTATCTCTGCTATTAGGTAAATTCAATATCTGCATTCTAGGATTAGACCGCAGACATATCTAGGCATGGCTTGAGGCAACGGTTACAGGGTCGTATTTTATGAAGAATAGCGATTTCCCTGCTATTCGATTCAATGTGGCGACGTGTGCTTCTGCCTCATTTTTGAATCGGAAACCACAGATAAACAGCCCTGTTTGTTGGCTGTACATTCTGTATGGTTTCCATTCGTAATATCCTAATGGTTTAGTCATCTTCCTGACCCTCTGCGTTCTAGCTTCATATTGTTAAAAAAATTTTGGGATATCCTCAGATGGGTTAAAAGATAGTTTCCATGAATACGGGACAGTCAATACCAACGGGTTCTCTCCATGGAATATTTCAATATATCCAAAGGGGAAGATTGAACCGCCATGGCTGGCGCGTGCTTCAAAGGAAAAGCCAAATATTGAGAGATAGATATAGCCTGACGCTTTGACCTCTAATTTCATTTGGGGTGATTGGTAATTGGTAATTGGTAATTGGTAATTGGTAATTGGTAATTGGTAATTGGTGACTGGTAATTGGTGACTGGTAATTGGTGACTAGAATTTGGCTGGTAGTTCGTTGGTTTTGCTCATTGCTGGAAGGCTGCCACCTCTCCCTGGTTTGCTTTTTCTAGTTCACTTTGGTAGTTCACCAAAATCAAATTAAATTTATCCTTATCACTAGCGGGCTTTGTTCTTGGAGGCTGCCACCACTCCGGTTTGTGATTTGGAAAAATTTATTTGATTTGTTTTACATACCGGAAACTAAATGCTATATTAATCGTACCGGAAACTAAATGTCAAGAGTTTTCGGTATGACATTTTATTCAAGGTATGTAAAATAGGAACAGCCGTTGTGACTTCAGAAAATGGGACGACCAAGGAAAATAGCAGAGGATGCGAAAAACGTATCACTCAACCTGAGCGAGAGGGACTGGAATCAATTCCAAGTCGTAGCGAAATCAATGGGGTTGAGCCGATCAGAGCTAGTAGCGAAAATAGGGAGGGGGGAAATTTCAATAGGAAACTTGCCCCAATCAGAGACACAGATCCTGGGAAAATCTTAGAGCGCCTGGAAGCCTTAGAGTCTCAACACCTACAGTATGTCCATGCCCACCAATCCCGACTAAAGGCGCGGTTGGGGGAAAGTGAAGAAGCAGAAAAAGAATTTATAGCAGAGGCGAACCAAATTAAAACCGATATTTATAATTTGGTGACGGCTCAAAACCATCCCAATGGGAACGGGCATAAAAATTAATCCATCCTGCCTATAGGCAAGATGGTTTTTTTTGGTGTTCAAGGACTGTGACAGCCTTCAAACTGGCTAATGATAAATTAAGTACATTACTACTTACTTAATTCATCATGATTCCTCTAATTCTAATACTTGGACAGATTCTCCTGTTATGCGCCGTGCTAAAGATAATATTTTCTGTCATAGACAGAACTATTCCTACCCGACGATTCCCACCACCACCAACAGACCAGGTGAATTTGGAGGAAACACAAAAATCCGACACTACAGGCAATTACCAAAATACCTGGAGTGAACCAGACAGACCCAGGAAACCAAGTAGTGACATAAATAGGCGGACTTCAAACATTAAGCGCAAAGCTTCACCCAATTCCGGTTATCGGTCATCCGGCCTATGGCATCAATTACTTGTAAAAGTCAGTTCTGATACGGCAACGGCGGAAAGGATAATTTCTCATTTGCGCCGTAAGCATCCTGGAGAAACAGACCGATGGTATCTCGAAAAGGCAATTTTTGATTTAGACCGCGACAAAGGACGTTACTAATTTCTTTACCAAATACCAAGTGTTTCAACATGAAATCATCACAACAATGGATCAAATCAGGCGGACACACTATCAACCTGGAATACTGTCAGGAAATTTGTGTCCACACACCCACCGCATCAGTTTATGGATGGATGATGGGGAATGATAGCCCCCATATCGAGCAATCATCATTTGGATTTTTTGGAGAAGAAGCACTAGATTTTCTGGTTAAGCTCGCACAATACACCGGGCTTGACTACTCACAAGAAAAAATTGCTATTAGGACGTATATCGCAGAGAAAAAAGAAATATCTATCCTAGATAACAGTATTCCAGAGGGCATGAACTTATGACCCTCCATATAACAGTCACGGCACACGGAAAGCTTTCTGTCAAAACAAGATTTTTACAGGTGGAGTTCCGTGGGAGACAGACCCTCTACGAACCATTTGGAGCAATTCACCTCTACCTACAACCTGGGTACTTAATCCCGGAGGCAGAGAGTCAGATAGATCCTGATGATATTCCCTGGTAACTTTCATCAATAAAAAAAAAGGTGCGATTAAGCGATCGCACCCCCACAAAAAATGAAAAATATGCTTTTAATACCCCACAATTCTAACATATTCAACCCCCCAAAACCAGTATTTCCTAATAGTAATTTCATACTATTAGATGGTACATCAAACTATCAACCAATCAAAACAAGGACGGTGTGTGATGCCAGCAACAATTAGAACCACACCGGATACAATTGATCCAAGGCACTGGGACGAGTGGAAAGAAAGCGCGGTTTCTGACGAGATTATTAACAGAAACGTCAGGACAATATTAGACAGTAGAGAATTAGATAATGTCTTAGGCAGGGCATCTAAAAGACAATGGGGTAAGAAAGATTCCTTAATACCTTGTTGGCTTGTTGCTGGGGTAGATCCTCTCACTGGTGAGTCAACGCTGCAAGGCTGCCAAATTAAACCAGATACGCCACCCATTGGGCGGAATGGTAAGCCGGTGAAGTATAAAGGGGCAAAAGGCTTCGAGCTTTCCCCCCTGTTTTTAGACACAGGAATCGAAGGTTATTGGGAATCTATAATTTACGACAAATTGCAGCCCGTAATTATTACCGAGGGAGCTAAAAAGGCAGGGGCAGGGCTAACCTGTGGATTGCCTACAATATCAATTCCTGGTGTGTCCACTTGCAGAAAAAAGGGAAGGTTACACCAATCATTGGAACTATTCGCAGTGTTGAGCCGGACGTTTTACCTGTGCTTTGATAACGATATTTTGTACAAAAAACAGGTACAAGATGGACTAACCGGGTTAGCTTCACAACTTGCGAAAAACGGTAGCAACATAATGGTAATTCAATTACCAGATGGCGATGCCAAGGGGATGGATGATTACATCTCGCTGCATGGCTGCCAAGCATTCAAAAAATTAATAGATAACGCTGTCACCTTCCCAGAATGGAAGGAAGAAATGGCAGAGTTAAATATTGAGGATGATGAATCAAGTACAAGATCGAAACTAGCTCAACGCTACCATCTGATTAATGAAGTATGGGGGGATGGACTTCGGTATAACTCCCTCAAGAAAGATATAGAGAAGGAAGGGACGGCCCTGGACGTTGAACACCTAAAGTTAATTTTGGCTTTGGAATTTGATATCGACGTTAGCAAGGATGACGCTTTCACCATCGTTGAGAGAATAGCCAAGTCGAACACTTACTCACCGATTACTGAATATCTGGATGAAGTAGAGGCAAAATTCCCCAATATTGAATCATCATTTTTAGATGGACTGGCTAAATTATTTTTTGGGACTGACGATCCGTTACACGCTAAATACTTCAAGAATTTTCTGGTTGCCAGTGTTGCCCGTGCCAAAAATCCAGGGTGCTGGATGGATTGCGCCTTACTGTTGATGGGTAATCAAGGTATCAGGAAATCAACTTTTTGGCGGACGCTCTACGGCGACGAGTTCTTTTCTGATGATTTGGGGGATGGCAGCGACAAAGACGAACGTATGAAGATGCACCGATTTTGGTGTTTGGAGTGGTCAGAATTTGAAACCGTCTACAAGCGGAAAGATATCGCCCAACTAAAATCGTTCTTGGCTCGTCGCCACGAAACTTTCAGAACGCCTTACGATCGCTTACCAAAAGACTATAAGCGTGCGTGTGTTTTTGTAGGGACAACCAACGAGAAGGAAGTTTTGAACGATCCGACCGGAAATAGACGGTTTTGGATTATCCCAGTTGTGGGAATAATCCCGGTAGAGGAATGCCTGAAACTTAGGGATAAAATTTGGGCGGCGGCGGCGGCGCTCTACAAATCCGGCTACGACTACCGACTATCTGCACAAGAAGATCAACTGAGGGAAGCACAGAATGAAGAATATCAAGTTAGCGATCCATGGACTGACATTATTAGCCAGTTCATCAATGTAAGGGAATATGTCACCCTTCAGGACATTTATTATGAATTAAAAATTGAGCCGGCTAGACAAGATAATTTCAATCAAAGACGTATAACCTCAATCCTGAAGCGGCTTGAGTGGTTCGCTTGCAAAAAACGGATAGCCGGAAATTCTCTTAATGTTTGGATGCCCAAAACAGCCGGAACAGCCGGAACAGACAAAAATTCAACCCCTGAAACCCAGCCTACACAGGCACTTGAACCCGTTCCGGCTGGTGTTCCCTTAGACCGGAACACCGGAACAGATACACACTCTAATTCTGTTCCCTTAGATAAAATAATTGATAATCAGCCGGAACAGTCAAAACCATTGATAAATAAGGATTTACAAAATTCTGTTCCGGCTGTTCCGGCTGTTCCGGCTGTTCCGGCAAAATATATTCCTCAAGTGAACGAAGAAACAGTAACGGCTAGTGCTGAGTTACTGACTGAGGCGTTAGCAGACAAAGACTGGGCTATGGTTGAGGCGTTGACTGAGAACTGGCCAACTGACTTCAAAAAAGCCGTCTGGAAGCTGCTAACAGAGGAAGATCGGGAAGCAATTAAGAACCTCAAAAATCAGGGGGCATCAACAGACAAGCAGGTTTATCTCAATCCTGATGAGGTCTTGATTTACCAGGATGGGGGGATATACCTATACAAGTCACCAGACGGCGATCGACGGTCAGGGAAGCAATTCAAGATCAAGAAAAATTTTCCCAGCGTGCAAAAGGCTGAAGGATATTTTGAGGGTGAAGTCACGACTGAGAAAATCGAATGGCAGCATCTCTACCCCTGTGAATCTTCACCTGTGATTAGGGGTAAGGAAGCCAAGGCTATCAAGGGAAGATTCAAGGGACTCCAGGGCGCAGTCGTTCCCACCGACGGGGGGCGTAGTCTCTTGATCCGAACTGGGGCAAAGGGGGATTTTCCGAAGGGTCCCCTATATGCTCACGAAATAGAAATAATTGATCAGACTGGTTTGAAGGTGGGCGATCGCGTGAAGGTCAAGATGGGATCTGGGGTTCCCTACAAACTGGCTTATCTAGTTTGTAATGAAGGCGTTATACGGTCCCTGAAAAATGGGATAGCTGAAATTAAGTTTGACAAAACAGCGAATTTTGACTCACACACAGCATCACTCACTGTTTCCCAATTAGAGTTATCCAAGGCGTAACCAAAAAGGAAAGAGCGATCGCAAGTGCGATCGCTCCCCCGCAGCCGTCAAAACTGCCAACCTGTGAAACGATTGTCTGACAAGACTTATAAAAAAGGGAGGTGATCGGTTGTGCGATCGCTCTCCCCTGTCTTTATGCCCCAATGTATTCGTAAACCTGAACCGTCTGATTCCGCACCCAATACGCATCCTTGATCGTGAGGCTGTATTGTGGTGCAATTTCTGGGATAGTAAAGATCGTCGTGTCGTTTATTTGCAGTCTCCGCCGTAGCACCAAGGCCGGGACGGTGTTCAATACGGGAAAAGATTGATAAATGTAGGCGTTGCCTCCGAAGTACCAGTTTACATCTTCAGGGATGGGGACTATATTTTTTATAAGTAGGGCTTTACCAGTAAGCAGTAATGGGCAGTTGAACGGGGCTAATGGTTCCCAAAGATTGTCAAAAGGTGGTGGATATGGTTGAGTTTGTTGACTATCCTCCCACACCAACGACCACTTATCACTATCCTGTAATTCCGTTAATGCCATATTTCTTTAGATTTTCAATATGGTCAAAAGCATCAGTGATGTGTCCAATGGCATCTATACCGTTTTGTTCTAAGCAGTCAGCATATACATCAAACTCAACTTCACCGTCTAACCACCCATAAGCTAACTCGTTCATCAGGTTAGAATTTCTCACACCATCAGCGTCATTAATATCAGCCGATAGCGTAAGTAAGTCGCCAATGTCAGAAGGTAAATACAACCCATTACGCTCTGTAAATTCCATCTTAGTATTTTTCTGGTGTAAATTTAATAGTAGTGAAACTTGCAAAGGTTTGATTAGGCAAGTTAAGAGCTTTTAACGCCACGTCAATAGCGTTTCTCACCGTTACATAATCGTTCCCTACTATTTTTTTGCCGAACGGACTAGATACACTGTCATGTTCATGCTTGTAGTACAATCTCCCTGTAATACGGCTGCGCGATTTAGTGCTTGCTGTGCTCACCCGCACCTTGACGGTAACTTTAGCAGGTTTAAAGTTTTTTGCACCTGCTACGATAATCGGCGTACCTGTTAAAGCTTCATAGGTGTAATCATCATTTAACACAGTACGAATAGAAGTAGCCAAACCACCACCACGACCTGCGTTAGTGGCTGAAATTACCTGTATTGGAACGTATACCAATGACGTACCCGTAACTCCAAAAGGAGCAATGTAACCATCAATACGGTTAATTTTTACAGTATTTGCGGGTGTGTTCACGCCTTCAAAGGCTGTTTGTTTCTGTTCGGTAGACTTCTCTTGCCATTCCTTGAGGTTGTCATAATCTTTTTTAAGTTGCGCTGCTTTATTGATATCGCGATAAGACATAATCGTTATCCTGTAAGCTTTTCACCCACTATAACTGACTAGATTTAAAAATTCCTACTCATCTGCCAATTAACTAGCGGGGCAAATTACGCTTAATAATCGACTAATTCGATAACCTCTTTAAGCCGCGTCCACTGCATAGCTACCAAGTTTACTGGTTTGTATCTACCGTATAGATGTAGTTGAGCGTGCGTAAATTTTACATCTATTCTAGGACGTTTAACAGGTTTTTTGGATACCCTGCCGTATACCGTATGAGTACCAGGATTAGGACTGTATACCTTGTCATGGGCTATAAATTGGAAGTTGTCATCATTGTAGACATCATTCCTAATAGACAAAACCTTCCTAACAAGTTCCACACCTTCGGCACGACTGAACACCAATGGACGCAAATCATACCCTTCTTCTATATCCTGGTATGTACACTTAAACCATCCTTTTTTCCATATATATGGCGGTGTTGCGAACTCCTCTTTTATCTGCCTTGCTAGTGTCTCACTTTTAGCCCGTGTCCATGTGGCTGATGTTTCGTCTTTAATCTTGAACGTGATAGTCCCCTTAGCTGGTGTAACTACGTCAGAATTATCATCATCATCATTTCTTTCCGTCTGGCTGAAATAAAGGTAAACCTGTGGATTGAACTTGGTATCACGTTGAAATTCCTGTACAGGCATACCGTAAATAGGTGCTTGTATTGACTGTGCGTGTCCTGCGGTTATCTCAAATAACCACATTCTCATTAATACATAGTTTACTGTGTCCTCATCTTCTATAATGCAGCCTTTCTTAATTCCACCTTTGGCAGTGCTAATATCATCATCTGGAGTATTTTTAAAGTATTTTTTCACCAATTTGTTATGGTGTTTTTGCACCATATCCTTTAAGTGCGTCCAGCTATCAAAATCCTCTGGTAATGGCATTTACTCAATCCCTCCATCTATTAAGTCAATATCAAAATTAAAGTCAAAAAACTCGGGTTCAACTGCCACACTTGCTGTTTTCTCTGCTTGTTTTTTAGCTTTAACCGTATCAGCCTCCGGTAATTCCTTACCCTTATTATTTGGGTTAGCATCTTCCTTGATAGCTTTGATTAAGTCTGTGCTTTCTGTTGTTAGTTGGGTAATTTGTTCAGTTAGCTCTAATGGAACTTGGCTGATTTGTTCAACTGTACTCGCTAGATTTTGAGCATTTTCTAACGCTTGTGTAATCCTATTAAATTTAGGTTGTGGGTTCATCCATCCATAAGCATTGTCAAGAACTGCCCCACACGCTCGTAGTGCATTACCTATCTTCCCTTGTCCACTTCCTACCATTTCCAACCCATCAAGAATTGTTGAGCCTATACCTTGAAAACTATTAAGAATATTAGTAGATGCCTGATATATCCTGTTAGCCTTAGCCCACGCTAGAGTAATACTTACATAGTTTTCAGCCCCGACTAAACCTTTGAGAAAAAATGTAATTTCAGCCCCAACAATAGCCCCAATATCGTAGCCTTTACCCTCAGAGTCTTTCAACCCTACGAATTGCAACACATTCTGAATAGTTTGTATTAAGGTTGTCCCAATATCCTTCGATAACATCATTGCATTGTGGATGGTTGCGGCTGTGGTTAATATGTTCAATGCTTGGTTCAACATTGACCATTGACTAAACCGTTGCATAAACCCACTCAATCCCTGTGGTACGTAATTCCCTAACCGCTTCAATATTTCACGTTGTCCTGCTAATAGTCCAGCATTAGCCGCAGCATTGCCAGCGTTTATCGGGTCAATTGCTCTGTTAGTATTTTGGTTAATTTTGTTTGCATTATTATCGAATGATTGTTTTAAGCAATTGTTGTTACAAAGTGCATTGTTAACACTTGGTGTAATTGCAGGTACAATTTGACCCGCAGTTTTCCCCGGAATAGCTGTGAGTATGGCATTAAAGCCACCTACAGCTAGACCTATACCCGCAAGAGTTCCGTAATCTCTTTCACGTTGTTGCCTAGCTTGTTTACTTAGGTTAATAAGTTGATCTAACTTTTTGTCTTGCATTACTCGTTGTTGTTTTTCTTGCTGTATTTGTGTAGCTGTTTTAGTTTGCTCTTGCCTGAGTTTCACAAACTCCAAAGTCCTAGCATCTTCCCTCTGCTTGGATGCTTCTTGAATCTTCTTAATGTCCCCTTTGTACAAATCAAAATTCTTTAAATCTTCTTGTCTGTCTCTATCCCATTCTTGCCTTAATTGCTGTTCTGACAATTTGCGTTTTCTATCCTGTTCCGCACTAAACAAGTCCCTCTCTGTTTGCGCTTGTTTTGCAAATTTATCTACTTCCTTAAATAGGTTTTGATTTTGCTGTTGAACCTGCCTATCAAATCGTTCTTGTGATAGTTCCCTCTCTGACTTTTGCCGTTCAATGAATCTTTCCTCTAGTTTTAAGGATTCTTGCTGTCCAATATATTTAATATTTTCAGTCTCTTTTTTCAAGTCGGCTCTTAATTTATTATTCTCTTGTTCAAGTTTTAACTCTAAATTGGTACGAGTGTTATTAATCTTGTTATTTGTATCAGTTGCAAGGTTACTAATATTCCCTGATAAGTTTTGTAGTTGTTGCCAAATACTGCCCTCAACTTGGTTGATTTTATTAGTATTTTGAGTAATCCGATTAGAATTACTTGCAATGTCTCTCTTATTGGTGGCGATGTCACGGCTATTTACTTCACCTAATCCTAACGCTCTTAATGCGAGTTCTCTTGCTTCCCCAATACTTGCTTTTAATCCAGGGAATTGCCCACTAAGTTCCCTGGCAAGATTAAATGCGCCTGTGGCTATTATTTCGGCATTATCAGCTTTTGATAATGCTTGCTGTGCGATTTTAAACACATAGTTAATATCATCTCTAAAACGCTGTGCTAACTCTGCAAGTGATTGAAAAAGTTGGTCTATCCTTCCGAGTTGACTATTAACGTAAGATTGAAAACGGTTAAATTCATTAATAAAATTGAACAGGTTAGATTGCACAATATCAATGTTATCGTTGACAATTGCTAAATCTCTTTTGATGACTTCGATAGCTGATTTATTTTCTCTACTATTTGTTAACGCTCGATTAGCTGTATCCTGCGCTCTAAATGTAGCGGCTTCAACCATAGCCAAACCACGCTCTACTAGGTCAATACGCCTACCTAATAGCTTTAGGATGCCTATATCGTTGAGCGTTGATTGAAGCATTGTTAAAATGCCAGCCACAGCCCCAGCAAGGTTTCCTATCCTTAGTCGGTTATCTTCTACTTGGTTTCTGATTGGTGGAAGTTGATTAATTAAATTATCAATCTTCTTAACAGTTTCACTAATGATATACCGAAGTGGGCGTACTGCACCTTCGGTAATTTGTGACGCTTGCTGTGCAGCCCTTGGAAGTATTACCGCACCCGCTACAAGCACGGCACTATCAATTATTTGGGGTCGGTCTGATTTTGGTATGAACTGTCCTTGAAGTAAATTAATTTTACTATTTAATTGGTTTATTTGATTTTGCAAACTTGTACAACAATCACACTTACCTTTACAATTAACAGCCTGTTGTAAGGTATTGATAACGTTAGTTGCAGACATTGTTCTTAACCTGGTTAGCTAGATTTTCAATTTGCACCCATTCATTGTTGCTAATACATTTACCAGTGCAGCTATCGCCACCACAGACTAATTCACAGTCTGCAAGCGTTGGGTATTGACCAGGTGTATTGTAGGTGGATTGTGGTAAGCAAGCACCATTAATACAGTCGTAGGCAATCCCACAATTAGGGTCATCAGCTACAAAAGTAAAATTTACACCTGATACAGAAGCATTACAGGTAAAAGAAGACATTTCGCGATTATCGAAACTGCTTCTAATGACACTGTAATTACTACAACCTTCTATAGTTTCAAATGACTGATATGGTGCATCATTACTATTGCCGATCATAGTAAATGATTGTGAACCATTAAAAAAATAGTTTACCGTCCAAGTCCCAGTACAAATTGTCATTGTTTTATTCCCTCTATATAGCTTGTGTCAGATTTGTCCAATAACTTGTTGGACAAATCTGACACAAGATAGGCTTACTTATCGTGTAAAGTTTTTTCGAGTTGATCAAGCCTCCAAGAAATGAGATTAAGTTTCCCTATAATTTCCTGACGTTCAACGCTGTTACGCTCGGATTCATCCTTAAAGTCAGATGTAACTTTGCCGATTGTCACGGCGAAAGTTAAAGCTATTCCGATTACCGTGGCTATTAGTTCCATAATTTTAGTAATCGTTAGGATTGAGTGTCGCCCCGGTGTCAGGTTTTGCCAGATTTATAGTAATCTGGTCAAGGATATATGATTCATCATTTTTGGTAATAAATGATTTAAAACCATCAGAAACATAAATATTCTGGTCAGCTTCAGTGTTGAATTGGGTTTCTGTGTGAGTTGCTTTCGCCTTAATTGCAATGGCAGCCAACACCTGGTCAGATGTAGCAGTAGTGGCAGTTATGCCAAGGTCAGCTTTTTTAAGAATGATATCCGTTGCTGTCTGAGTTGCATTCTCACCCAGTCCTTCAGCCAAAGTTAGTTCAGCCATTTTATTTTTAATTACAGTAAATATGTACTATACCAGTGTACTCGCATAGTATTATGAGTAGGTAATGAGCAGTTAAGGAAAAAGAGCGATCGCTATAAGGTTGAGTGCGATCGCTCCTTTTTTTGAGGTAAATGAGTAGGATTTGAGTAGTAAAAACTTTTAAGGATGCTGAAAGGTGCTGTTCAAAAGAGTTTGTGAATATTTTATTAGAAGCTTGGCAAACACGCAAAAATGCCATTGAAGAAAGGATGCAAACTATTCATCAACATTTTGCATGGCACTCTATTAATATACAATATCCCTATCTTAATCCAGGATCAGAAGATATTTATAATTTAATTTTCGAGACGGAAATGATTTAGATTTGTCGGTGCTAAAATCCAGATTTTTAAGGGTTTAGCATCGCTAAACCCCTTGATGAAAACGTGTTTTGTATATGTCCTTTTGTCAGATATTAAACAAATATCCTCCTAACTAATTTTTTCTACAGGATTAGCAATATATTCAAATGTTGGTGCAGAGTTCCAAGGACCCCGTTCATCTTTACCATTTCCGTTGGTTGATAAGTTATAGTAAAGCGAAACAGTTTCATCTGGTTGAATATTACCAAATATGGGATCTGTTAACTTACCTAAAGAATCCAGAGCTTTCATAAACATCTGGGTATGGGAAATTTCTCTTGTTAATAAATGCACCAAAGTTTGTTTTGTTCCCTCATCAGTAGCTAGTTTAATCAACTCTTCATAAGTTTGTCTTGCACCAGCTTCTGCGCCAATATTTGCACGTAAATCACGTACTACATCACCACCTTCATTCAAATATTTTGCACTCCAAGCATTACCTTGGCTATCTAGAAAATGGGGACCAATTCCTCGAATTGCAAAAAGAGTGCTTTTGTAAGCTTCTGTTTGATCAGTATTTTTAGTGTGAGCTTCAATCAGCTTACCCACCATTTCTAAATGACCAAATTCTTCTATTGCAATATCTTGTAGCATATCCCGAATACCAGGATTTTCTACATGAAAAGATTGTACCCAATATTGTAAAGCTGCGGTCAATTCTCCAGTTGCTCCCCCAAATTGCTCTAACAGTAATTGAGCAAAACGAGGGTTAGCTTCATTAACCTTGACTGTATGAATTGGTTGTTTTTTGTGGAAAAACATGACTTTATTTCACTATTAAAGATTTACAATTCAGACCCAGGAAATATTTATTTGTGTGAAATTTAAGCTCTACTGCTACGTTGGAATAATGTCCATAAATAAATTGCTATTATTGCCCCAAGGATAGCTACTAAAAGACCAGGTATACTTAATGTAGCAGCCGTAATCTGTAAAGTTCCTGTCCGTAGAAGTGTAAATAAAGTACCACCAATGAAAGCTCCAACAATACCTAAAATAATAGTTGAAACCATCCCACCGCTTTGATGACCTGGGTAAATAGCTTTAGCAAGCGCACCAGCTAATAGTCCTAAAACCACCCAAGCAATAATATTGATCATTCCTCGTTGCCTCTATAATGTCATTGGTATTTAATTTATCAATTATGTTTTAAATATATTTCTATCAAATGAAGTAAATGTATTAATCAAAAGTTAGATATCAGAACAGTAGAGACGTTCCAAGCAGCGTCTCTACAAGAGTTGAGAGTTTAACCATTACCTAAGCTTAAATAGCACGAGAGAATTTTGTGGCTCTCATTTTTGTATGAGTATCGAAAACTACGGCAATATTTCTTACTAATAATCTACCAATATCTGTAATTTCGATTTCGTTAGCTGATAAATTCACCAGTCCATCAGCTTCTAAGGGTTTTAACTCTTCTAATTCCTGGAAAAAATATTGATCAAAATTGATGTGATGTTTATGTTCAATGTCTAATTTATGTAGCTGAAAATGAGACATTATTGACATAATCACATCCCGTCTAATGATGTCATTTTTATCCAATTTGACACCTTTACTGGTGGGGATAACACCTGCTATCACTGCTTGATAATAATCCTTTAATCCTTTGTGATTTTGAGCATAGGCATCTTCTAACATACTAATAGATGTAGAACCAAAGCCAAAAAGTTCGGTTTCTGCGTGGGTAGTGTAGCCTTGAAAGTTGCGTTTTAGTGTACCATTGCGTTGAGCGATCGCTAATTCGTCGTTATTTTTAGCAAAATGATCCATCCCAATAAACAAATACTCGCTGTTGGTCAATTCCTCAATCGTCATTTTCAGGATTTCTAACTTTTCCTGCGCTGGGGGAAGTGTTTCTGGAAGAATATTTTTCTGTACAGGTTTCAACCAAGGTACATAAGCAAAATTAAACACCACAATTCGATCAGGATCTAAAGCAACTGTCTTTTGTAATGTTTCCCGGAAAGTCTCCAGAGTTTGATAGGGTAAACCATAAATTAAATCTACATTCACACTATCAAATTTGGCTTCCTTAATCCAACTCATCGCATCAAATAGCATTGCTTCTGGTTGAATCCGGTTCACAGCTATCTGTACTTCGGGGTTAAAATCCTGGATACCAAAACTAATCCGATTAAATCCTATCTCTCTCAAAAACAGAATATAATCTCTATCAATGTAGCGGGGATTAATTTCAATTGAAACTTCTGCATTTGCATCAAGATTGAAATTATCAGTGATATTTTCCCACAGAAATTTAACTTGATCACGATCTAAATAATTAGGTGTACCCCCACCCCAATGAATTTGCAATACTTTTCTATTTGGATCAATCAAAACTGAGGTATTTTTGATTTCTTGTACCAAATGTTCTAAATATGATTTAGCAATATTCTTATTACCAGAAATTACCGTATTACAACCACAAAAATAGCAAGCAGTTTGACAAAAAGGGATATGGAAGTATAAAGATAGAGGTGATTGACGTTGATTAGAAAGAGCGATCGCACTTTGAAAATCTTCTGTAGTGAATGTTTCATTTAACTCCGTAGCAGGTGGATAACTCGTATATCGAGGAGCGCGAGTATCATACTTTTGAATCAGATCCAGATCAAACTTCACACCAGGTAATAGAAAAACCATCAAAACCTCCGAGTTACTGCGAATATACCACCGATTTACAAATCCCTAAAACCATCATCCTGAAGCGATTAATGTACAGAATTATGTGCTGTACTTCCAGTATTACGAGAGCTAATTAACTCCTGATATTTAGCTTCACCAATAGCCAAAATTAAACTACTTTCTAACTCCTTGACTATCTGCATATTCAAATAGAAAGCATGATTAGCTTCTGCTACAATTTTGTCAACAGTTACATCATCAACAGCTACAGCATCTAAAGCTTGACGATATCTATCTTTAAATACCTTTTTATCAGGAATTTGCTCAAAATTGTAAAAACAAGTACCTTCATATCCAGAAAGTTGTAAAGCCGATTGAGCAACTTTTTGTAGCATTTGACCACCTGATAAATCTCCCATGTACCGCGTGTAAGAATGACCTATTAACAAAACAGGTTCATGGTCAGAAAGTTGTTTAATCCGAGTAATATAGTTTTCCGCAGCCGTTGATGGTCTGATTATTTTTCGCCATTCATTCCCATAATAAAATACCATATCTTTTTCTAGAGAACTGTGGCGATTAAGTTCAGGGAAATAAAGAACACTAATCACAGGATGTTGCTTATGTTTATCAATAGCTGCTTCTAGTTCACTGTAAATAAAATATAAATTACTTAGAAACTTAGCAAAGCAATTTCTATCTACAACTCCTTTGAGAAAACATTTCATGAAGCCTACATTTTCTGCATTTGTGTGAGCTTGTTGTGTTCCAGAACGCAGTTTGATGGCAAGATTATTACTCATTATGACTTCCTTCTTATTCCAGCACAATATTTCCCCACATTCAGCAACTCATCTACCACTTTAAAGTCGATGCCAAAGTGAGAAAATTCCTATTCTAGTTCTTGGGGTTTCTACACTACTTCATCCAGCTTATTCACAGCCAATGCAGATTACCGCCATTTCTATCCCTTATAAAAACATTTAACTATTAATCTGGGTATAACTATAAATACATTAATATTTCTTTAGATTTTTATCAACAAAACAACTTTACCAATAAGTATTTAAACTCTGTTCAGGCAATGTTTTAAAAAAACATTCTGTGCTAAATATTTCCATAAATAAACTGATGACTACTAACAACTATTTATGCTTAGATATTTTTTGAAGGGATGTAATTAGAGCAGGAGTATCATGGTTCAGTCTATAGAAAAAAACCAAATTGATTTACTGAAACCAGGTGTAAAAGCACCAGTTCAGGAAACATTATTAACACCACGGTTTTATACAACTGACTTTGATGCTGTGGCAAAAATGGATATTTCAGCCAATGAAGCTGAATTAAGAGCAGTAATTGAAGAACTTAAAGCAGATTATAACCGTCATCATTTCATCCGTGACGAAGAATTTAAACAGTGTTGGGAACACATAGTTGGCGAAAAGCGATTAGCATTTATTGACTTTTTAGAACGTTCTTGTACTTCGGAATTTTCCGGGTTTTTACTATTTAAAGAATTATCACGTCGTCTTAAAGACAGTAACCCTTTATTATCAGAAGCTTTTGGTTATTTAGCACGAGATGAAGCACGTCATGCCGGCTTTTTGAATAAATCAATGGCTGACTTTAATCTTTCTCTCGATCTAAGTTATCTAACTAAAAATCGCACCTATACATTTTTTCCCCCAGAATGGGTTATTTACACCGTTTATCTGTCAGAAAAAATTGGTTACTGGCGTTATATTTTGGTATTTAATCATATAGCCAAAAATCCAGAATACCAGTTTTATCCCCTTTTCAAAAAATTTGAAAGCTGGTGTCAGGATGAAAATAGACACGGAGATTTCTTCAAAGCTCTATTACGTTCTCAACCCCAACTATGGAATAATTGGAAAGCTCGTTTATGGGTGCGGTTTTTCTTATTAACTGTATTCGTTACTCACACGATGACAGTATTTGAACGGGCAAATTTCTATCAAATTCTTGGTATTCATCCCCGCAAATACAACAATCAGGTAATCATAGAAACCAACAAAACTGCTGCTAGAGCATTTCCAATTATCTTAAATACAGATCATCCTTATTTCTTCTGGTTTTTAGAACAGTGTGCTATCAGTAACCAGAAATTGCTCGCACTTCAAAATAGTCAACGCTGGGGAATTGTCAAGTTTTTCCAAAAAATCCCCTTAATAATCAAGATCGTCTGGTATATGTTACGGATTTACTTGATTAAACCCATCAATGCAGAATCGACTCGTGAGACTGTGTGTTAATTAATAGTCAAATCAATAATGTAGAGATGTTCCATGGAACGTTTCTACATCCATAAATAAATGGTATTGATCTAACTTTGTAAGCCGATTCTCTTTCGTTGACAGGACTTACGCAATCAAATTATCAATAATTGAAGCGGATATTGATAACAGTTAATTATAGTTGATTAATGTTGGGTATCGTTCCTCAACCCAACCTACAAGATCAGCGATCGCGCTTTTACCCCTGGAACTGATCCTATCAATGCTGTCAGCTTGCGTAGTCTACTTTTAGCTGATATTACACCCTGAACAACTATCGTTCCGAATACTTCCATCCGACATGATAGTTTCACAAAATATGGCATCACTCAAGTTAGCACCACTCAAGTTAGCACCACTCAAATTAGCGCCATCGAGGTTAACACCAGTCAAATTGGAATTGCTCAGATTAGCATTCCTCATGTCAGTACCAGTCAAATTGGCTCCGCTCAAATTAGCTCCATTGAGGTTGGTATTCAAGAGAATGCCCATCATCAAATTAGCACCGCTCAGGTTGGCAGCACTCAGGTCAGCCTTTTCCAAGATGATCATAGACATACGGACATTAGCCAAGTTAGCGCCGCTCAAATTAGCGCATTCCAAACAAATTTCATTCATGCTGCTTCCCCTCAGATCAGCCCCACTCAAATTGATTCCTCCCAAATCAGCCTCATTCAAATCGATTCCTCTAAAATCTCTGTCCCCAGCAGCATATTTTCTAACCAGTTCCTCTCTGTTCATACCTCAACTCCTGTACTAGTAAACACAATCAACTTGTCCATTTTTCGTAGGTTGGGTTAAGCGACAGCGCAACCCAACAAATGCGTTAGGTTTCATTCCATTGCTTGGCAACGCTAACGCGAACAAACCAACCTATAAATTAAGACTTTTTTCAATTTGGAAAAGGTATTGTTAAAGTGAGTATATTATGATGTAGAAATATTTGTACAGTTCATTTATAGTTATTAATTCTTTTAGATTAGATTAGATATCGTTAATGTTGGGTTTCGTTCCTCAACCCAACCTACAAGATCAGCGATCGCACTAAAGTTTGGTAATCCAAAAGAAGCAAGGTACAGTGATACCGATCCTAATCCGTATAAAGATAATTTGTTGATCGAAAAACCACAATATACCTTATCGTACAATGGAACTACTAACACTGCTAATTGGGCTAGTTGGCAATTAGATAAATATTGGTTGTACATCAAAGGTAAAGGATATCCTATTGCAGACCAACAAAATAAGCGAAACTTCACTAAAGACCCCACACTTCCTCCTGATTTTGCTGCTATTACAAACCCTTATGGTGCAAAAGTTGATGGTGTTTCATACGATGGTGGACATTTGACACCAGTCTTACATCGAGGTAGATATAACAAAGATATAGTGGCAGTGAATTTGATATCAAATATTGTTCCACAACAGTCTGCTAATAATCAGAGAGAATGGAGAGCAATCGAAGATTTTGCGCGAAACTTGGTTACAAAAGGTAAAAAAGAAGTCTATATAACAGCAGGTACGGACGGGATTAAACAATTAAAAGATGGAAGTGGAGATGCCAAAGTAATAGCGAGTGGTGGCAATATTACCATTTCCGAAAATATTTGGGTAGCGATGTTAGTAATTGACCCAGATAAAGAACCTACAAATAATTCTTATACTATTGGTTTTTATCTGGAAAATCGTGAATACTCAAGACCTAGTGATCCAGCAGCAGGAATATCTAGTACTCCCAACGAATGGAAATCAACAGTTAAATCTGTTAATTGGATTGAGAATCAAACCGGATATGATTTATTCTCAAATATTGACAAAAAATTCCAAGAAAAAATTGAAGATAATACCGAGCTTTTTAGTAATGGTATTATCCCCACAGGATGGTCTCCTAAGTTATCCACGCCTTTAATGGGCGAGAAATTTATCGGGACAGATACTTATCAACAGCCTTTAGAGAATAGTTATTCTTTACTCACAAATTTGGCGATGCTCCACAACACTACCATCTGGCATAGTAGTTGTGATGTATATAATAGCTCCGCTGATATTGGCATTTTTAACACCAGTCAAATTAGCATCAGTGATGTCAGCACTTTCGAGAGAAGCTCCACTCAAATCAGCATCGGTGAGATTAGCACCAACCAAATTAGCAACATTCAAACCCACATTACTGAGATTAGCCCCACTCAGGTTGGCTCCTCTCAAAATGGCGGTGAACATTTCGGAACCACTAAAATTAGCCCCAACCAAGTTAGCACCACTGAAGTCACACTCAGTCCAATCGGAACCACTCAAGTTAGCGTAACTCAGGTCGGCACCTTCCAAGATAGCAGTAATCATCATACACTTACTAAAATTAGCCCTACTGAGGTTAGCACCAGTAAAATTGGTATAAGTAAAATCGGATTCACTCAAGTTGATACCACAAAGATTGACACCAGTCAAATCGCAGCTACTCAAGTCAACTTCCCTAAAGTCTCGCTCTCCAGCAGCATACCTTTCCAGCAACTCTTCAACTTCCAAGCTTGGCGAAAATTCTTCGTCTTCCACAACTCAACTCCTATAACTAACACATATAAAGATATACTTCTCAAGGTTACAATTTGAGCTTTTGCCTAAAGGGGATATATTGATGTAAAAACGCAAGTTATAGACTTCTCAAGTATAACCCACTAAATCTCTTCGACCCCACCTTCAACATCAACCTCCAAATCACCGACCTCCCCACCGGACAACTAGCCGAAGCCCAAATCACCAACTACGCCCAATACGGTCGCCCCAACAGTGGCACAATCCTCATTGACCATGATGCCAACGGAGTAGGCTGGTTCTCGGCATCCTCAACGGCGACTTCGACAGCCAAACCGACTGGACAACCCGTGGAGCAACCACCATCCTCAACTCCCACGCAGTCCTCACCGAAGACTCCCCCCTCCTGGGCAACCTCACCCAAACCTTCATCATCCCCGACAATGCCAAATACCTGCAATTCACCATCCTAGACACCCAACTAGGAACCAACAAACTTGCCCCCAACGATGCCTTTGAAGTCGCCCTCCTAGACACACAAACCCTCACCCCCCTAATCGGCACAGCCACCGGACTCACCCACACCGACTCCCTCCTCAACCTCCAACAAACCGGCAACACCTACTTCAGCAACAACGTCAAAATCGCAGGCGCAAACACCTCCGGCGACAAAATAGCCCTCAACACACCCCGCACCGTCAACATTGACATCAGCACCATCGCCCCCGGAACCCTAGCCACCCTCTACTTCGACCTCCTGGGCTTCGGAGCCAAAGATGCTAAAATAACCATAGATAACGTCATCCTCCTCAACGACGACCTCATCACCCCCATAGCCAACAACGACACAGCCACCACCGACCAAGGACAACCCCTACTCATCAACGTCCTAGCCAACGACAGCACCCCCAACGGCACAGTCCAACTAGGTACAGCAGCAAACGGCAACATTATCATCAACCCCGACAGCACCCTCACCTACACACCCAACAACAACTTCATCGGTACAGACACCTTCACCTACATCATCCTAGACAACAACGCCATCTCAAACGTTGCCACAGTCACCGTCACCGTCAACAACATCGCCCCCACGATCAACAACGTTACGGTAGAATCAAACATTCAAGAAGGTACAATCAGCACCTTCAGCGCCACAGCCACCGACCCTGGTAACGACCTCACCTATAATTGGAACTTTGGCGATGGAACAAATGCAGTAATTGGACAAAACGTCAATCACATCTTTGCTGACAACGGCATCTACACCGTTACCCTCACAGTCAGCGATACAAATGGTGCAAACACATCCCAAACAATAACCACCAACGTCAGTAACGTTGCTCCAGTTGTGCAAGCAGGTGTAGACATCACCACAGATGAAGGAACAGCCCCTCTCACCCTCAAATTTAATTTGCACGACTACTTGGTATAATATATTTATCTTCGTTTCTTTGAGGATTTGACCATGACAACTCAAGCAAAATCAATACTCCATGAAACCGATTATCAACAATGGATAGAAACTACATTACAGCATTTACGCAACCAAGATTTTAATCAATTAGATTTAGAGCATCTCATTGAAGAAATTGAAGCAATGGGCAAAAGTGATAAACGAGAATTACAAAATAGATTAATTATTTTACTAATCCACTTATTAAAATGGAAATATCAACCAGAAAATCAATCTAATAGTTGGTTGTCAACTATTGATGAACAACGTCGTCAAATTTTATTTATTTTTGAAGATAGCCCCAGTTTAGAAAAAAAATATCTGGATATGGTATTTAATAAATGTTATCAAATGGCTAGAAAATCTGCAAGCAAAGAAACTAAATTACCTATTAGTGTATTTCCTGATAGTTGCCCTTTTTCTCAACCTGAAATCTTCGATCTAGATTCTTATCCCTAAGAAGTTGTTTGAAAAGTCTAAATTCATACATTCCTTGGCGATTATAAATCGCGGCTACACAGACAAAACCCACCTATTCCTACGGAACGCTACGCGAACGTGGGTTCAAAAGCCTTGATTTTTCATTAGTCCACGCAGGTGGACTTCGTTTGTGTAGTAGCGAATTATATTCGCCGAAAACTTTTCAAACATCCTCTAACTGTATTGGGCAATAAATAAAATTTATAGTGTAAACTAATAATTAGTAATATTAAGAATTATAAAATTAATCATCAATGTCAAACTTTTCTGATAAGAGAAATCAACCCCGTATCATCGTCATTGGTGCGGGTATCGGTGGACTTACAGCCGGGGCATTATTGGCACACAGAGGTTATAATGTCCTGATTCTCGACCAAGCAATAGTTCCGGGTGGCTGCGCTTCCACATTTAAACGCCAAGGCTTTACCTTTGATGTCGGTGCAACTCAGGTTGCGGGTTTAGAACCAGGGGGAATCCACCACCGGATTTTCTCAGAATTGGAAATAGATTTACCCCCAGCTACCCCTTGTGACCCCGCTTGTGCAGTCTATCTTCCTGGGGAAGTCACACCCATCAACGTTTGGCGTGATCCTGAAAAATGGCGAGAAGAACGCCAAAGACAGTTTCCTGGTAGTGAAGGGTTTTGGCAACTATTAGCCACTTTATTTAATCCTAGTTGGGAATTTCAAGGACGTGATCCAGTTTTACCACCCCGTAATTTATGGGATTTGTGGCAGCTAACTAAGGCGTTGCGTCCTAATACCTTGATTACAGCACCCTTTACTTTTATGACTGTGGGTGATGCTTTGCGGTTGTATGGTTTGGGTAATGATTATCGACTCAGAACATTTTTAGATTTACAACTCAAACTTTATTCTCAAGTCAATGCTGAAGAAACAGCTTTACTTTATGCTGCCACAGCTTTGAGTGTATCCCAACTACCCCAAGGATTGTTTCACCTCCAAGGTAGTATGCAGGTACTAAGCGATCGCCTGGTTGAATCCTTGCAAAGAGATGGTGGCAAATTGTTAATGCGTCACACCGTAGAACAGATTCAAGTTGAAAATGGTCAAGCTATCGGTGTAGTGATTAAAAATCAGAAAACCGGGGAAATCTCAACTCAAGCGGCAGATCATGTAGTAGCTAATGTCACCGTTCAGAATTTAGTCCAGTTATTAGGAAATAAAACCCCATCAGGATATCAACAGCGCGTAGAAAAACTACCACCATCATCAGGGGCTTTTGTGGTTTATTTAGGTGTAGATGCCAGTGCAATTCCCGCAAATTGTCCACCTCACCTGCAATTTATGTATGATGCCAATGGCACAATTGGCGAAAATAATTCCCTGTTTGTCTCCGTCAGTCATCCAGGAGATGGTCGCGCCCCAGAGGGAAAAGCCACAATTATCGCTTCTTCTTTTGTTAATACCACACCTTGGGAGAAAAGTCAAGATTATCCAGGGTTAAAACAACAATATACCCAAGAAGCAATTTCTCGTCTTTCTGAATATTTTCATTTGAAACCAGAAACAATAATTCATGTAGAAGCAGCTACACCCCGGACTTTTGCTAATTACACGGCACGCGATCGCGGTATTGTTGGTGGTATAGGTCAAAGAATCCCCACCTTTGGACCATTTGGTTTCGCCAATCGCACCCCCATTAACCATCTCTGGCTAGTTGGTGATTCTACTCATCCAGGGGAAGGTACAGCAGGAGTGAGTTATTCAGCCTTAACAGTAGTAAGGCAAATTTGTCAATCAAATAGACATCTCCAGGAAAAAAGGTAAAGACGTTCCATGGAAGGTCTCTACAAGGGTTTTAGAAAATCCATATTTAATTTTCATCAGATGTCTAATAGTTACTGACCTTCTCTTAATGCCTTCTGATAACCAATGACTGCTTGAGTTTGATTAGAATAATCAATAAATTGACTTAATAAATAGAAATCTAAATCTGGTAATAATTGACTGCGTTCAATTTGTTGGTATTTCCCATCAGTAAAATGATAAATCAAAAACTGGTTATTTTTCCAAAACCATACCTCAGAAACACCTAATCCTTCATAGACTTTCAGTTTATCAACACCACCGCTAGTCAGGGCAATTTCTAAAGCAATATCAGGAAACTCTGAAAATTCTCCCAGATAATAACATTCATCTGCTTCTAATCCTCTTTCTTTAGCTTGTTTACGAAAGGTTGTATTTCCGTAACCATTCAGATTAATTTGTTTTTCTAGAGCGAATATTTCAATTAAACGAGCAATAATTGTTTTTAATCTTTCATGTTCAGAGGAAGTTCCCATAATTTCTAATGTTCCTTCTAAATAAATCATTCTTAACCCAGGAAATTGATCAATAAATAGATTTACCAGGGTTTCATATTGCTCCCAAGTTACTCCATAGAGTAAGATGCGATTGTCTGTAGTATCAGCGATTTGGTTTAAGAGTTGCATTATAAATTTCCTACTTTCTCAAGCTACCCTGTACACACATGACCTTTACATTAATCTTAGGAGGGAGGATTTTAAAAGTTTTTTACCTCCCTTGTCTCCTTACAAACTTGGTGATGGCAGAGATTCTTCAGGTGGAGGTGATAGATCAGGTAATACTTCAGGTGATGGCTCAGGATTGAGCAGTTGCCTCCAAGTACGAATTTGTTCTTGAGCTTGCCTGTAGATATTACTACTACGAGGAATCAACTGAGCAGTATCAATGGCTTTGGCAATATCACCCTCACTTTCAGAACTGGCTATTTGTAATAATTGCTGACTCCATTGATCAATTGCAAAGTTGGCATCCATCCGTAAAACATTATTTTTTGACACCCGATTAGCTAATCGTATCGCTTCCACCAAACTTTGGGGAGTGCTTGCTGCTGCTAATGCTTGGGCTTTTTTCCAATTTTGTTGATCAGATATTTGCTGTTGCCAACCATTTATAGCCGTTTTTGCTTGATTGGCCAGCGCCCGTTTGGAAGAGGCTATCCTTTGAATTGTAGCAATAGCACCAGGTAAATTTCCACTATCAGCTAATGCTTGGGCCTGATCTAAATAAGGTTGATCTTCAATTCTTTGAATTTTTCCCGTCCATTCCCGAATTTTACTCCTGGCTTGGGAATATAGCGCTCGATCAGAGGAAATTTGACTAGCTTCAGCGATCGCTGTTCGCAAAGAGTTAGTATCATCTAATATGGCGATCTGTTCAGCCCGATCCAAAAACGGTTGATCCTCAATCGTCTGTACCTGATAATTCCAGCGTTCTAACTCTTTCTGGGCTTCTTGAGCGCGGGGATTGGTCGTGGGGATTAGCTGCACTTCGGAAATTGCTGCTGCTAAATCGTTAATAGTTCCTTGACTAGCTAAGGTTCGGGCTTTTTCTAACCTGGCAACATCTTCAATTTCTAATTGCCAACTAGCTATTAATTGTTGGGCTTGGTCGTATACACCCCTAGAAATATCAATCTGTTGGGCTTGAGAAATAGCCGCTTCTAAACCAGAAATGTCACCAGTAAAAGCACTTTTTTGTGCCTCACCCAGGGCAATAAAATCATCAACTTCTATCTGCAATTTTTCCAGTTTCGGAATTTTTCTGGCAATTCCCAACGCTGTATCAGCATCCCGTTGATCCATCTTCCTTTGTGCCAATTTCAGCATTCTGCGGCCAAATCCCAGAATCAATTCCTGAGCCTTTTGATACAAATAACTATCTGGCTTAATCGACTCAGCCAACTGGATGGCTTTAAGGACATCATTTACCCTGTTGCTTTTCGCTAGATTTTCGGCTTTGTAGAGTTGATCGCCATCATCCCGTGCTGTGATAATAATCCGATTCAATTGGTCGTACTTTGTAGTTGCCCAATATTTATTATCCACACGCAACAGTTTAGCTGCCAGCATAAAAGCAGATTGCCAATGTCTTTGACGCAGTTCTTTCTCTGCTTCTTGGTACATTCCCTCTGCCCTTGTCCAAATAGATTGCCATTTAGCTATTTGTTGATCCACCAATTGCTGAGAAGTCAAATCTTCTGGGATTTGATGAGCAGTAGCGATCGCTTCCTTTAAATTCCCCGATTGGAAACTCTGGTCAGCTAACCGTAAAATATCCCGTGACCATTCCTCTAAAAAACGATCAATTTCCCCCCGTAAAGGGTGATTCCCCGGCAAAGATCTCACCAGAGCGATCGCTTGCAACAAATCCTTCACCGACTGCTTAGAAGCCGCCAACTGAGCGCAATGTAACCTTACCGATGCACTAGCCAAAGGCCAAAAAATCGCCGGACAATTAGGCGCTGTTGGTAATTTGAGCAGCATTGCCGTTGCCATAAACCCTATACTGCCAGGAATCAACGTCAGCAACACTGCCCACACAATCCAGCTTTTCAGCCAGCGCGATCGCATCACTGTAGAATGACTAGGTTCAAAATTAGCTTCTGAATCGTTATTTATAGATAATCCGGCCGGATTTTGCTTTTTTCTTTGCTTCACAGACTTAGAATTATAACCAGTAGCTGGGACACCAGAATTTTGAGATTTTCCAGCTTGTGGAGTTGGGGATGAGTTCTTATTTATATCTGGCTTTCTTGCTCTGGCTAGAGACCAACCTTCTGGAATATCCCGCTCTGTCATATCTCACACCAAAGTAATTAAATAGCATTCAGACCAATAATGCCACTTTTGCCATATTACCTTCCCTATGATTAAAAAGCTATCTTGCTAAATTAATCTTTTCATCAAGTTTTATCCTAATGACGAAGATTCTACCTGCAAATCAACAATTAATTGAGTCAGATGATCCTTATTAGCCTGATAAACAGTCCCGCAAAATTCACAAATCGCCTCAGCACCATCATCTTTAACAATCATATCTTGCAACTCATCCCGCCCTAAAATTTTCAGCGCCCCCAATACCCGATCAAAAGAACAACCACAGTGAAAGCGCAAAATTTGACTTTCAGGAAAGATATGTAACCCCATATCCCCCAGTAAATCAGTAAAAATATCCGTCAAAGACTTACCCGCTTGCATTAACGGCGTAAACCCTGACAAAGCAGCCACCCGTGATTCTAATATTTCAACCAAAGCCTCATCTCTAGCCGCTTTCGGTAACACCTGCACCAAAATTCCTCCCGATGCCGTCACTCCCCCTTCCCCCACAAACACACCCAAAACCAAAGCGGAAGGAGTTTGTTCTGAATTTAGCAGATAATGAGCCACATCTTCACCAATCTCCCCAGAAACAAGTTCAACCGTACTAGAATAGGGAAAACCATAACCAATATCCCGAACAACATAGAGATAGCCACTACCCACAGCGCCCCCTACATCCAGTTTACCCTTAGCATTGGGAGGTAATTCCACAGATGGATTATGTACATAACCCCGCACAGTTCCATCCAATCCTGCATCGACCAAAATTCCACCCAAAGGCCCATCGCCCTTAACTCGAACATTGACCCTAGACCCCACACGTTTCATACTAGAAGCCATCAACAGTCCTGCTGACATAGTACGCCCCAATGCTGCCGTAGCCACATAAGAAAGTTTATGTCGCACTCGTGCCTCTTCAGTTAAGCGTGTAGTAATCACCCCTACCGCCCGAATACCACCATCAGCCGCCGTAGCGCGAATTAATTGATCCGCCATGAAAAACCTTACAATTCTCAAGAAGAGGACTTTTTTATTTTAAACCAATCATCAATCATGATCACGGATTCAATGGATTACACTGATGACACGGATTTGAAGATTATTTAATCACGATCACGGTTTCAATGGATTACATTGATGACACGGAATGGACGATCATCCAATCACCAATCACCAATCACCAATCACCAATCACCAATCACCAATCACCAATCACCAATCACCAATCACCAATCACCAATCACCAATCACCAATCACCAATGCTAGGTACATTTCAACAAAGCCAACTGCGAATCGAAATCCAAGCATCCGCCGATGCTATTCATGACAGCATATTACATCCAGCCGAACTAAAAAAATGGCTCTTAGGACAAACTTTTTCCCAGGGAATACCAGAAGAACTGCAACCCGGATCTCACTTTA
The DNA here is from genome assembly GCF_034932285.1 of Cronbergia sp. UHCC 0137. Classification (NCBI taxonomy): domain Bacteria; kingdom Bacillati; phylum Cyanobacteriota; class Cyanophyceae; order Nostocales; family Nostocaceae; genus Cronbergia; species Cronbergia sp. UHCC 0137. The sequence goes on along the minus strand of NZ_JAYGHC010000032.1, from coordinate 17,385 downwards.
CCACTTGGACAGGTCCAATTCAGATTGATCATCACGTAGATGTCGTTAAACCTAATTGTTTGCGCTTACTTCTGAGTGGCAGTATAGACGGCTTTCACGAATGGTACTGGGGGGATGGTTGGGTACAATCTCGTTTAGAAGGTATATCAATGTTACCCATCAATTTAGCTCAAACCCTCAGTTTATTCAGCTTGCGTCAATATTTAGCGACTCAAAAACCATCAGAAAATCCTACTAAATAAATTATACCTTCTTGTAGATAGAGCAGCCAAGATACCCACCCCAATTATACTCGATACGGCTGAGATTTGAACTTGAAAACATCATAGCCCCCTCTCCGCTTGCAGGTTTTTATTTAGCAAAACGGTCTTTTTTAAACGAAGAGAATGAAATACATCATAGCCCCCTCCTCGCTTGCGGGGAGGGGGTTGGGGGTGGGGTTCTTGTATTCTCGCTTAACAACCGCTATATCCAAATTAAAAGCTTATTAGTCTACCTTTTAAATTTTCGTTCCAAAAAAGCCATAATTTGCTCCCATGCTGAGGTAGCAGCAACAGCATCATAACGATAACCATCATCTCTCATAAAAGTGTGTTCCGCTTCATAACAAAAAAATTGATGATGAATTTTCGCATTTTCTAAAGCCTTAATTATAGTATGTCTATCATTTTCAGAAATATGCGGATCTTGATTTCCAAAAATTAACAACATTTCTCCTTTTATTTCTTCAAATCGGTGGATGGTATCTGCTACACCTTTACCCAACTTACCAATAGGAATACCTGTAGGATAGCAAGAAACACAAGCTTTAATTTCACTTTCAAAAGCAGCACGAACAGCCAAATGTCCACCAATACAAAAACCCAAAGTTCCAATTTTATCAGTAATAACTGAACTATCATCTTTGAGAAAATTAATCACAGCACGAGAATCAGCATCATATTCAGAAATTAACGTCCGTCGTGCATCATCATTACCGCGCATTCTCCCAAGATCATTAGGTTCAATTACAGAACCCAAAGGTTCAATCCGGTGAAAAATTTCCGGTGCTGCGACAACATAACCAAAACCAGCTAAATAATTAACTAAACGAATTATTGCATCACCTAATTGATAAATATCGCTATAAAAAACAATCCCTGGATATTTACCCTCTGGTTTAGGAGAAGCAACATAAACCCGCATTAAACTATCATCAACTCTTAATTCTATATTACGTTTAACAATTTGCATTTTTTGTTTTTTGGTAATGTGTTATGGTGTTTTATAGGTTGAGCAAAATACAAAAACCCCACCCCGAATCCCCTCTTTTTCGGAGAGGGCTGATCATGTATACTCCGCAAGGGCGTAAATTGAGCTTTTACTTAAAAAGGATATATGGATTAGGACTTATGCAAAAAACCTCTCAAACTCTTATTTCTCCGTGTCCTCTGCGTCCTCTGCGGTTTGACATTCCGTAATTCGTGCGTAAGTCCTATGAATGTAAAAACGCAAGTTATTACCTTGTCAAGTATATCTAATTCAAGTGCATAAGTAGATAAACAGAAAAAATTCAAGGTATGTAAAGAAAAGTAAAATCGCCCAAAACTCTCTTCCTGTTACCTGTTACCTGTTACCTGTTACCTGTTACCTGTTACCTGTTACCTGTTACCTGTTACCTGTTACCTGTTACCTGTTACCTGTTACCTGTTACCTGTTACCTTCCCCCAACGACAATTTTTAACGCCCACCTACTTACGGCTATATTTTGTAATTCTTGAGATTTAATAGTAATCAGTAAAATTTTCCAGATATCCAACTTTTCTTTATCAATATTTAAAAATTTTTGTTATTCTCAATTTTCAAGAACATTTAATCTTGTAACATCGCCTAATTTCTAATTTAATCAATAACTAATTAGGGCTTTCACTAAAATCTATTTATTCAGTGGTTTGACTACCATAACTGAACAATTAACCTCTTCCACCACTTGACTACTAACAGAACCTTTCACAATTCGCGTCATTCCTGTTAAACCCCGACTACCAATTACCACTAAATCAGCTTTATAAATATTAGCTAACCGCACAATTTCATCAGCCGGATCACCTGTCACCATTTCTAGTTCACTTTTAACTGATAACTTGTCTTGATAAGATTGGAGACGCTTTTCGATTTGAAAATAAGAAAAATTGGCTGACTCTGACTGAGGAATATCTGCTGGTAATTCCATTTCTGACTCTGGTGTAGAAAATACATGACAAAGAATAACTTTAGTGTCTGGTAATAGCACTAAATCATTTAAAGTCTGAATTACTCGTTCAGTAATTTCCGAGCCATCCATGGCTACTAAAATAGTTTTTAACACGCCTTTATTTCCTCAGAGTAGACCCCTTCTAACAATTAGAGATTTTAGATTAACCGTAGGGGTGTGATAAGTAGCTTAATGCCCTTAATTACCCCTACTAACAGGCTATTCTTAAAATCCCACACAATAACTAACTATCCCAAATTATTATTAAATAGTGATTTCTCGGTGTTTTAGTTGGGTAAAGTCACAGGGTTTTATTATGCACCTATTTAGTGACTTTTGCCAACTAAATTACTCTTCCTCCTCAACTCGTCGCCTTACAGAATCGGCATGGGAAGGTAAACCTTCGGCGGTAGCTAGAACATCGATCGCACTAGCTACGTTTTTCAATGCCGTTTGTGTGTACTGAATAATACTAGAGTGCTTGAGGAAGGTTTCCACACCCAAGGCAGAAGCATAGCGGGCTGCACCGGAAGTAGGCAAGGTATGGTTAGGCCCTGCCAAGTAGTCTCCTACTGCTTCTGGGGTAGAATAACCGAGAAAAATAGCCCCAGCGTGGCGAATTTGAGTGATTAAAGCCCAAGGATCTTTAACCTCTAATTCTAAATGTTCGGGGGCAAATTCGTTGGATAATTCTGCTGCGGCTTCTAGGGATTCCACAACTACAATTAATCCATAGTGAGCGATCGCTTTCTCTGTGTCTATCCGTCGGGGGTGATTTACCAGTTGTCTTTCTACTGCTAGTTTGACGTTTTTTGCTAACCCGGCATCTGTTGTTAACAAAATTGCCGCCGCCATGGGATCATGTTCGGCCTGTGCCAATAAATCCGCAGCAACATGGACGGGATTGGCTGCTTCATCAGCAATAATTAGCACTTCACTAGGCCCCGCCAAGGAATCAATGCCCACTGTACCATAGACTAATTTCTTCGCCAAAGTTACATAAATGTTACCCGGTCCAGTAATTACATTGACCTTGGGAATTGTTTCTGTACCATAGGCTAAAGCCGCGATCGCTTGAGCGCCTCCAACCCGATAAATCTCCTGTACACCAGCTTCTTGGGCAGCTACCAAGACGGCTGGATTAATTGTTTTCCCCGCCCCCGGTGGAGTCACCATAACTACACGGGGTACACCCGCAACTTTAGCGGGAATCGCATTCATCAGTACGGTACTAGGATAACAGGCACGACCACCGGGTACATATAAGCCCGCCCGGTCTACAGGGGTGTAGCGTTTACCCAGTACCACTTCATCGTCGCCAAACTGTACCCAGCTTTTTGGTACTCGTTGACGGTGAAAGGCCTCAATGTTGCGGCAAGCTAACCGAATCGCTACCAGCAAATCTTTTGACACCTGCTGGTAAGCAGCATCCAACTCTGAACCTGTCACCCTTAGTTCTTCTGGCTTCAAGCTTCGTTGATCAAATTCGGCTGTGTAGTGCAATACAGCTTTATCGCCTTGGCGTTTCACTGCTTGCAAGACTTCCCGCACGGTGGCCTCTTTGTGAACCACCTGCTCATTTTGGGTGCGATCGCAGATCCGTTGCAGTTCTGCTCTAACCTCTGCCTGCTGAGTAATAATTCGCAGCATGGAGTAACGACTATGCCAAAATTAGAATATTCTCACCTGAAAATTAGTCAGAGTTGTTTCCCTTGAGGATCAAGCTCTCTCTAATTCTCTTCTCTAGCTTAACCTGGATTTTTTTGATACTCCCAAGGTTTTCCAAATTATTGTTTGATTTTTTGGTTTGAGTACCTCATTCTAGCCTATTTCCCATCACCTTGGTTGCGAAATCACTAATCCTCCCCTGCCTCCCCTGCTTCCCCTGCCTCCCCTGCCCCCTGCCCCCTGCCCCCTGCCTTCTGCCCCCTGCCCCCTGCCCCCTATTCCCAATCTCCAATTTGGAAAAATTTTGGAAGAAATCTTCACATTGGCAATTTTTATGTTATATTAGTAAGCCTGGTAGTGTGTGTACATAATTAATAGTATTTTTTGGAATTGACTGTGGCGAATACAAAATCTGCTCTAAAACGCGCCGAAATCGGAGAACGTAACCGAGTTCGTAACAAAACATATAAATCGGCAGTAAGGACATTGATGAAAAAATACTTTACTGCTGTGGATGCTTATGCGGCCAATCCTACCCCAGAACTACAACAACAGGTAGAGGCTAGGATGTCAGAGGCTTACAGCAAAATAGATAAAGCTGTAAAGCGCGGTGTGTTGCATCCCAACAACGGGGCTAGGAAAAAGTCAAGATTAGCTCACAAACTGAAGCCAATCACCCAAACAGCATAATGGCAATTGGTCATTAGTCCTTAGTCATAAACTAACAAACTAATGTCCTAAACATCCCAATCAATGACTGCTACCCAAATCATGCGGCTGATAGACACCCACGTACATATCAACTTTGACCTATTCCAGTCAGATTTAGCAGCAGTGCGATCGCGCTGGCAGCAAGCCGGAGTAGTACATTTAGTCCATTCCTGTGTTCATCCAGGGGAATTTGTCAGCATCCAAGCCATAGCAGCCCAGTTTCCCGAACTTAGCTTTGCTGTTGGTTTGCACCCTCTAGATGCAGATAAATGGGATCAGCAAACAGCCGAGACTATCAAAACCTTGGCTAGAAGCGATGCCAAAGTGGTAGCAATCGGAGAAATGGGACTAGATAGCTACAAAGCAAATAACCATGACCAACAGATCATGGTTTTCGAGTCCCAACTAGCGATCGCCACTGAACTAAATTTACCAGTGATCATCCATTGCCGTGATGCAGCCGAACAAATGAGAGAGGTATTGCAAAAATGGCGAAAAGCTGAAGGAGAAAGGGTACGTGGCGTGATGCACTGTTGGGGAGGAACGCCAGAAGAGACAAAATGGTTTCTAGACTTAGGCTTCTACATCAGCTTCAGTGGCACAGTCACCTTTAAAAATGCCAAAGCCATCCAAGCCGCAGCAACTATAGTGGATAGCGATCGCCTATTAATAGAAACAGATTGCCCCTTCCTTTCACCCGTACCCAAACGAGGAGAAAAGCGCAACGAACCAGCCTACGTGCTGCACGTCGCCGAACAACTAGCCAAATTGCGGGGGGAAACAGTAGAAGCGATCGCTGAACAAACCACAAAAAACGCTTGCAAACTATTCGGACTAGCATGATCAACCTAGAAAATCTACTAATAACCAAAAATCCAACTCTAGGAAGATCAAGGAGAAAATAAGTAAAAATCCCAAAAATAATCCGCCATCATCCATTAATCCTGCAAATTCCTGATCAAGAATGTGCTAGAATTATTCCCTCCAAACCATTTTGCTTGCGCCATAATGATATAAGGAAGGAATTTATTATCTCTCGCTAGTAGCTACTAACCTGTGCTGTTATTAACTTTATTTTAGCCATACACCAGGTTCACAATTTATATTCATAATTTAACCTTTAATTATGAATCAATTGACTCCACCTACAATCTCTACAACAAGCGGATGCTCTCAATCAATAAAAAACCGTGGACACCTAGATTGATTTGCCATTTTGTCCAAAAGTGGGTCTTTGCGTATTGAACCTATAGAAAAAAATTGTTAAACGTAATTGCCTTGTGAGTAAAACCATAGTAATTCAAAGGCAGTCCTGACATAGCTTGTCATCTTGGGTATCTCACTGTGAGTATAGACGGTGTTTTTTCAAGACACAACAGTGTAGATCAGCAGATACAGATATAAAATAACGCGCCCTTTGGAATGTAGTGAGGAAAGCAAATCAAAACCAGGAAAAAACAATCACCTGCTCTTGTTATATCAAATTTTTAGCTGGGTTTTGGTGATCATTGCTGCCTAATGTAGGGTGATTGACCCCTTGTTAAAATCATCCATCTCCGATTTAATTGCTGCGGCCAATTAATCAAACATCAGGGATTAATGGCAAAAATCATAACTGACAACAAATAATTAATCAAAGTTTAACCAGGTTGACAAAGGTAGAGGCATGACTAACGAAACATATATGGAACCAGCCTTTCTATTGCCAGACTTAATTGAAATTCAGCGTTCGAGCTTTCGCTGGTTTTTAGAAGAAGGGCTAATAGAAGAACTGAACTCCTTTAGTCCGATCACAGACTACACTGGCAAACTAGAACTGCACTTTTTAGGTCATAACTATAAACTCAAAGAACCCAAATACAGCGTCGAAGAATCGAAACGACGGGACAGCACTTATGCAGTCCAGATGTATGTCCCTACACGGCTGTTAAACAAAGAGACAGGGGATATTAAAGAACAGGAAGTATTTATTGGTGATCTGCCCTTAATGACAGATAGGGGTACTTTCATTATTAACGGAGCAGAGAGAGTAATAGTCAACCAAATAGTGCGATCGCCAGGAGTTTACTACAAATCAGAAATAGATAAAAACGGCAGACGTACCTATTCAGCCAGCCTCATACCCAACCGGGGAGCCTGGTTAAAATTTGAAACCGACCGGAACGACCTAGTGTGGGTACGCATCGACAAAACCCGCAAACTATCATCCCAAGTCCTGCTCAAAGCATTAGGTTTATCAGACAACGAAATCTTTGATTCCCTACGCCACCCAGAATACTTCCAAAAAACCATTGAAAAAGAAGGGCAATTCTCCGAAGAAGAAGCCTTAATGGAGTTATATCGCAAACTGCGACCAGGAGAACCACCCACAGTTTTAGGTGGACAACAACTCCTAGACTCCCGCTTCTTTGACCCCAAACGTTACGACTTAGGACGAGTTGGCCGATATAAACTCAACAAAAAATTAAGACTTTCCGTCCCCGACACCATGCGCGTGTTGACCTCTGGGGATATTCTTGCCGCCGTAGACTACCTAATTAACCTAGAATACGACATTGGCAACATAGATGACATTGACCACTTAGGCAATCGCCGAGTCAGAAGCGTTGGAGAACTACTACAAAACCAAGTCAGAGTAGGCTTAAACAGACTAGAGCGGATCATTCGGGAACGGATGACCGTATCCGATGCCGAAGTCCTCACCCCAGCCTCCCTCGTCAACCCCAAACCCTTAGTAGCAGCAATCAAAGAATTTTTTGGTTCTAGCCAACTAAGTCAGTTCATGGATCAAACCAATCCCCTAGCAGAACTGACCCACAAACGCCGACTTAGCGCCTTAGGTCCAGGTGGTCTGACCCGTGAACGGGCAGGGTTTGCCGTGCGAGACATCCACCCCAGCCACTACGGGCGAATCTGCCCCATTGAAACACCAGAAGGACCCAACGCCGGACTAATTGGCTCTCTAGCCACCCACGCCCGCGTTAACTCCTACGGCTTCTTAGAAACACCCTTCAGACCAGTAGAAAACGGTCGGGTGCGATTTGATGTCCAACCAGTCTACATGACCGCCGACGAAGAAGACGACCTACGAACAGCCACAGGTGATATCCCCCTAGATGAAAACGGCTACATCAAAGGGCCACAAGTTCCCGTCCGCTATCGCCAAGATTGGGCAACCACCACCCCAGAACAGGTAGACTATGTAGCAGTATCCCCAGTGCAAATCGTCTCAGTAGCAACCAGCATGATTCCCTTCTTGGAACATGATGACGCTAACCGAGCGCTGATGGGTTCCAATATGCAACGTCAAGCAGTTCCCCTACTCAAGCCAGAACGTCCCCTAGTAGGGACTGGCTTAGAAGCGCAAGGAGCCAGAGACTCAGGGATGGTAATTGTTTCCCGCGCAGACGGCGACGTTGTTTATGCAGATGCCGCCGAGATTCGGGTCAGAACCAGAGAACAGGGGGACAATTCATCTCCTCCCCAAGAAATCAGATATACCCTTTCCAAATACCAACGTTCCAACCAAGACACCTGCCTGAACCAAAAGCCCCTAGTCCGCATTGGCGAAAAGGTAGTTGCAGGACAAGTATTAGCCGATGGTTCTTCCACAGAAGGGGGAGAATTGGCATTGGGACAAAACATCGTCGTTGCCTATATGCCCTGGGAAGGCTACAACTACGAAGACGCGATTTTAATTTCCGAGCGCTTGGTTCAAGATGATATCTACACCTCCATTCACATTGAAAAATTTGAAATTGAGGCTAGACAAACCAAACTTGGCCCAGAGGAAATCACCAGAGAAATTCCTAACGTCGGGGAAGATGCCCTCAGACAATTAGATGAACAGGGAATCATCCGCATTGGGGCTTGGGTAGAAGCCGGTGATATCTTAGTTGGTAAGGTGACACCCAAAGGTGAATCTGATCAACCACCAGAAGAAAAACTATTACGGGCGATATTTGGGGAAAAAGCCAGAGATGTCCGCGATAATTCCCTGCGAGTTCCCAACGGTGAAAAAGGCCGGGTAGTAGATGTCCGTCTGTTTACCCGTGAACAAGGGGATGAATTACCACCAGGGGCAAATATGGTAGTTCGGGTCTATGTAGCCCAAAAGCGGAAAATCCAAGTCGGCGACAAAATGGCAGGAAGACACGGCAACAAAGGGATTATTTCCCGGATTTTGCCGGCGGAAGATATGCCTTACCTACCTGATGGTTCACCAGTAGATATTGTGCTTAACCCCCTGGGTGTACCCAGCCGGATGAACGTTGGTCAGGTATTTGAGTGTTTGTTAGGTTGGGCGGGTCACAACTTAGGAGTCCGGTTTAAAATAACCCCCTTTGACGAAATGTATGGGGAAGAATCTTCCCGGCGCATTGTCCACGGCAAGCTACAAGAGGCTAGGGATGAAACAAGTAAAGACTGGGTATATAACCCCAATAACCCTGGAAAAATCATGGTTTTTGATGGACGTACCGGAGAACCCTTTGACCGTCCTGTAACCGTGGGAGTGGCTTATATGCTGAAATTGGTGCATTTGGTGGATGATAAAATTCACGCCCGTTCCACAGGACCTTACTCTCTCGTTACCCAGCAACCATTGGGTGGAAAAGCCCAGCAAGGCGGTCAGCGATTTGGAGAAATGGAAGTGTGGGCGCTGGAAGCTTTTGGCGCAGCTTACACCTTGCAGGAACTACTAACAGTGAAGTCAGACGATATGCAAGGGCGGAACGAAGCCTTAAATGCCATTGTCAAAGGCAAAGCCATTCCTCGTCCTGGAACTCCAGAATCTTTTAAAGTGCTGATGCGAGAATTACAATCTTTGGGCTTAGATATTGCCGTCCATAAGGTTGAGACTCAGGCAGACGGCAGTTCTTTGGATGTGGAGGTGGATTTGATGGCAGACCAAGCCAATCGCCGCACACCCCCCAGACCCACCTACGAATCTCTTTCCCGTGAATCTTTAGAAGACGAAGAGTAGGTAATGGGTAATGGGTGATGGGTGATGGGTGATGGGTGATGGGTCATGGGTAAGATTTTTATCCAATCACCAATCACAAATCACAAATTACGATCACGGATTTAATGGATTACACGGATGACACGGATTTAAAGATTATCCAATTACCAATCACCAATTACCAATCACCAATTACCAATCACCAATCCCCAATCACCAATCCCCAATCACCAATCCCCAATCCCCAATTACCAATTTTCATTTTTAATTATTATGAGACCCGCCCAAACTAATCAGTTTGACTACGTAAAAATCGGTATAGCATCACCTGAACGTATCCGTCAGTGGGGTGAGCGCACTTTGCCCAATGGCCAGGTTGTGGGTGAAGTTACTAAACCAGAGACGATTAACTATCGGACTCTGAAGCCAGAAATGGATGGCTTGTTCTGCGAGCGGATTTTTGGACCGGCGAAAGATTGGGAATGCCATTGTGGTAAATATAAGAGAGTGCGTCACCGTGGCATAGTTTGCGAGCGCTGTGGGGTAGAAGTTACTGAATCACGGGTACGCCGTCACCGCATGGGCTTTATTAAGTTGGCGGCACCGGTAGCTCACGTCTGGTATCTCAAGGGTATTCCTAGCTATATTGCTATTCTCCTAGATATGCCACTGCGGGATGTAGAACAAATCGTTTACTTCAATTCCTACTGTGTGCTTTCTCCAGGAAATGCGGACACCCTCAGTTACAAACAATTGCTAAGTGAAGACCAGTGGCTAGAAATTGAAGACCAAATTTATAGTGAAGATTCCCAATTGGTGGGAGTGGAAGTAGGCATTGGGGCTGAGGCGCTGCTGCGATTATTGGCAGATATTCAGTTAGAAGAAGAGGCCGAAAGTCTGCGGGAAGAAATTGGCAATGCTAAGGGACAGAAACGGGCTAAGTTGATTAAGCGGCTGCGGGTAATTGATAACTTTATCGCCACTGGTTCTAAACCAGAATGGATGGTAATGGCGGTGATTCCGGTGATTCCTCCAGATTTGCGCCCAATGGTGCAGTTGGATGGTGGTAGATTTGCGACCAGTGATTTAAATGATTTATATCGCCGGGTAATTAACCGCAACAACCGTCTGGCTAGGTTGCAAGAGATTTTAGCACCCGAAATCATTGTCCGTAACGAGAAGCGGATGCTGCAAGAGGCGGTAGATGCTTTGATTGATAATGGTCGCCGGGGCAGGACGGTGGTGGGGGCAAATAACCGCCCCTTGAAGTCTTTGTCAGACATTATCGAGGGTAAACAAGGACGATTCCGGCAAAACTTGTTGGGTAAACGGGTTGATTATTCGGGACGGTCGGTAATTGTGGTTGGTCCCAAGCTGAAAATTCACCAATGTGGTTTGCCAAGGGAAATGGCAATTGAGCTATTTCAACCATTTGTGATTAACCGTCTGATTCGCTCTGGGCTGGTGAATAATATTAAAGCGGCTAAAAAATTGATCTCTCGCAATGATCCTAGTGTGTGGGATGTGTTGGAGGAGGTGATTGAGGGACATCCGGTGATGTTAAACCGCGCTCCAACGTTGCACCGTTTGGGGATTCAGTCTTTTGAGCCAATTTTAGTAGAAGGAAGAGCAATTCAACTCCATCCTTTGGTGTGTCCGGCTTTTAACGCTGACTTTGACGGTGACCAAATGGCGGTACACGTACCTTTGTCACTGGAAAGTCAAGCAGAGGCGCGTTTATTGATGTTGGCTTCTAATAATATTCTGTCTCCGGCTACAGGTAAACCAATTATTACCCCTAGTCAAGATATGGTATTGGGGGCATATTACCTGACAGCAGAAAATCCGGCGGCAACTAAAGGTGCTGGTAATTATTTCTACTCTCTTGATGATGTAATTATGGCTTATCAACAAGATCAAGTAGACCTCCATGCTTATGTTTATGTGCGGTTTGATGGGGAGATGGAAACTAGTCAGCCGGATACTGAGCCGTTGGAAGTCGTTAAAAATGAAGACGGTAGTCAGACTCTGCTCTATAAATTCCGCCGTGTCCGCCAAGATGCCCAAGGAAATTTAATATCTCAATATATATACACAACTCCAGGTCGAGTAATTTACAACAAAGCAATTCAAGAAGCGATTGAATTTTAATCAGGATTTGGGGATTGGGGATTGGTGATGGGTCATTGGTGATGGGTAACAAGTTTCATGTTTCCCCCTGCCTCCCCTGCCTCCCCTGCCTCCCCTGCCCCCTGCCCCCTGCCCCCTGCCCTCTATTCCCTTTTACCAATGACAGAAAAAATTGTTTTTCGTAATCGTGTAGTTGACAAAGGTCAACTGAGAAAATTGATTTCCTGGTCTTTTACCCATTATGGGACAGCCCGGACTGCGGTAATGGCTGACAAGTTGAAGGACTTGGGCTTTCGCTATGCCACCAAAGCGGGTGTTTCTATTAGTGTAGATGATTTGATGGTTCCGCCTACTAAGCGATCGCTCTTAGAAGCAGCCGAAACCGAAATCCTCAGCACAGAAGCCCGATTTAAACGGGGAGAAATCACCGAAGTAGAACGTTTCCAAAAGGTAATTGATACCTGGAATGGAACTAGCGAAGCCCTAAAAGATGAAGTAGTCACCCACTTTAAACAAACAGATCCCCTCAACTCTGTGTATATGATGGCCTTTTCCGGCGCGAGAGGCAATATATCCCAAGTCCGGCAATTGGTGGGAATGCGGGGACTGATGGCTGATCCCCAAGGGGAAATTATTGACTTGCCTATCAAAACCAACTTCCGGGAAGGATTAACCGTTACAGAATATATTATTTCTTCCTATGGTGCGAGAAAAGGATTGGTAGATACAGCCCTCCGCACCGCCGACTCTGGATATCTCACCCGCCGTCTAGTAGACGTATCTCAGGATGTGATTATTCGGGAGTTTGACTGCGGTACAACCCGTGGTATTCCCATCCGGGATATGACCGAAGGTAGCAAGGTGTTGATTCCCTTAGCTAATCGGTTAATGGGTAGGGTAGTAGCAGAAGATATTATTCATCCTACCACCAAAGAAGTAGTCGCCCCACGTAACACACCAATTTCTGAAGAGATAATCGCAGAAATAACCAAAGCTGGTGTGACAGAAGTGATAGTTCGTTCTCCCCTCACCTGTGAAGCTGCTCGTTCTGTGTGTCAACACTGCTATGGCTGGAGTTTAGCCCATGCCAAAATGGTTGACCTGGGAGAAGCAGTGGGGATTATTGCTGCTCAAAGTATCGGTGAACCAGGGACACAATTAACCATGCGTACCTTCCACACCGGGGGAGTATTCACAGGGGAAGTTGCCCAACAGGTGAGATCCAAAATTGCCGGGACAGTAAAAATTCCCCGCAAACTGCGGACTAGGGTTCATCGCACCAGACACGGTGAAGACGCTTTATATGTGGAGGCTAATGGCTCCTTAACCATAGAAGCCAAAACCCCCGATGCCCACCAAGAAATTCAAGTAACCCAAGGCTCAACATTATATATAGTAGATGGGCAACAGGTACAGATCGGGCAGTTGTTAGCGGAAGTAGCCTTGGGAGGCAGAACCACCAGGACGAATACAGAAAAAGCCGTGAAGGATGTGGCCTCTGACCTGGCAGGAGAGGTGAAATTCGCGGATGTGGCATCGGAACAAAAAACCGACCGTCAAGGCAATACTACCAACACCGCCGCGAGGGGGGGATTGATTTGGATTCTTTCTGGTGAGGTGTATAACCTGCCCCCAGGAGCCGAGTTAGTTGTCAACAATGGTGATGCTGTTGCCACCAACGGGGTATTAGCAGAAACCAAATTAACGACGGTGCATGGTGGAGTAGTGCGGTTGCCAGAAGCCACTCCTGGTAAGGGAACAAGGGAAATTGAAATCATCACTGCTTCCGTAGTTTTAGACCAGGCAACGGTGACAGTTGAGAGTTCCCAAGGAAGGAATCACTATTTAATTACCACTGGCAACAATCAGGTCTTTAACTTGCGAGCTACCCCAGGAACAAAGGTACAAAATGGGCAGGTAGTAGCAGAGTTAATTGATGACCGTTATCGCACTACCACCGGGGGCTTTTTGAAGTTCGCTGGGGTGGAAGTGCAGAAAAAAGGTAAAGCCAAGCAAGGTTATGAGGTGGTGACAGGGGGAACACTGCTGTGGATTCCTGAAGAAACCCATGAAGTGAATAAAGATATTTCCTTGCTGTTGGTAGAAGATGGGCAATTTATCGAAGCTGGGACTGAGGTAGTTAAAGATATATTTTGCCAAACCAGTGGGGTGATAGAAGTTACCCAAAAGAACGATATTTTGCGGGAAGTGGTGATTAAGCCCGGTGAACTGTTGATGGTGGATGATCCAGAGGCGGTGATAGGCAGAAATGACACCTTTTTGCAACCAGGAGAAGAGTTACAAGGAACTGTGGCGACAGAGTTGCGCTACATCCAGTATATAGACTCGCCAGAGGGTCCAGCCTTGTTAAGCCGTCCGGTGGTTGAATTTGCTGTTCCTAGTAACCCAGATGTTCCTTCCACGACCTCAATTAGTCAACAAACCGGGCGTTCGATTCAGTTGCGGGCGGTACAGAGGTTGCCTTATAAAGACTCAGAACGGGTCAAATCTGTGGAAGGGGTGGAACTGCTGCGGACTCAATTGGTTTTAGAAATTGAGCAGGAAGGAGAACATGACCATAACGCCTCTCCTCTAACTGCCGATATTGAGTTAATAGCAGATGTAGATGCCAACGCAGTCCCTTATGGTGGAAACCACGCCACTTGGTTTAAGTCGGGAGATTTGGACAATGAAGTAGCAGACCTAGAAACAGTTCCGGCTGTGAGTGGGGATGGTGAAAATACACCAGAAGAACCGGTTGCCTCAGAACCACTAAGGCTGCAATTGGTGATTTTAGAGTCTTTAGTCATTCGTCGGGATATTGCCGCCGATGCTACCCAAGGTAGTACCCAAACCAGTTTAGAAGTAGAAGATGGACAAACCATTGCCCCTGGATCTGTGGTAGCCCGGACTCAAATTTTGTGTAAAGAGGGGGGGATAGTTAGGGGAGCGCAAAAAGGTAATGAACAATTGCGCCGTTGTTTGGTGTTGCGTCACAGTGACATGATTACGATGACGATTCCTAGCTTGCCCAAACTGAAGAAGGGCGATTTGTTGGTAGAAGGAACAGAAATAGTCCCTGGTGCGATCGCTCATGAATCGGGACGAGTGGTGGAAATAAAACCATCTGTGGGGTCTTCTGCTTCTGCTTCTTCTTCAGCCCTGGCTGAATCTGGCTCTTATACTCTGACTCTGCGGGTTGGCCGTCCTTATCGGGTCAGCCCTGGGGCGGTGTTGCAGGTAGAAGATGGGGATTTGGTACAACGGGGTGATAATTTGGTGCTGTTGGTGTTTGAACGGGCGAAAACAGGAGATATTATTCAAGGTTTGCCCCGGATTGAAGAACTGCTAGAAGCCCGTAAACCAAAAGAAGCCTGTATTTTGAACCGCCGGGCTGGAGAAGTGAAGGTGGTTTATGGAGATGGGGATGAGGCGATGCCTGCGGCTCGTGAAGCCTATGCTATTAAAGTTATAGAATCCAATGGTGCTGTGACTGACTATCCCCTTGGTCCTGGACAAAACCTGATAGTTCCTGATGGCGCTCACGTTTTGGTTGGTCAACCCTTGACTGATGGACCATGTAATCCCCATGAGATACTAGAAATCTTCTTTAGTTTGGGTAGTGTATCTGACAACTTGGAAGATGGGATTTATGCCTGTGCTAGTCATGCTTTGCAAAAGGTTCAAAACTTTTTAGTTAATGAGGTGCAAACGGTTTATCAGTCCCAAGGGGTTGAAATTTCTGATAAACACATAGAAGTTATTGTCCGCCAAATGACTAATAAGGTGCGGATTGATGACGGTGGCGACACCACTATGTTACCTGGTGAGTTGGTAGAGTTGCGCCAAGTTGAGCAGGTGAACGAAGCAATGGCAATTACTGGCGGTGCGAAGGCTCAATATACACCCATGTTGTTGGGGATTACTAAGGCATCTTTAAACACCGACAGCTTTATTTCAGCAGCATCATTCCAAGAAACCACCAGGGTGTTAACGGAAGCTGCCATTGAGGGCAAATCTGACTGGCTGCGGGGATTAAAAGAAAACGTGATTATTGGGCGGTTAATTCCTGCTGGTACTGGTTACAATACCTATGATGAACCAGGAGCAATTGAGGAATACACTACTGACCTTGGTAATGGGGTATTAGATGAAGTAGATGATCCCTTGGATATGGTGCTAGATGACCGCACTGCGAAGCTTTATAACTTAGATTCTCCTGGTTTGGGGGATGGTAGTTATGGTGGTAGACGCACCGAAAAGTCTATTTTGGATGATGAAGATGAGTTGATTGCTGATGAGGTCAGTGACCTTGTAGAGGAAGAAGAAGAGGAGGATGACGATTTTGAAGATGATGATGATGATGATTTCGATGATGAATAAAGGTAATTTATAACTCAATGTAAGTTGGATTAATATGCCTTAAACCCCTTTCCACGTCGGAAAGGGGTTTTTAATTTGTAGGGATCAAAATGGGCAGGGGGCAGGGGGCAGGGGGCAGGGGAGGCAGGGGGGCAGGGGAGGAATAAATCTTGTATACCAATCACCAATTACCAATTACCAATCACCAATTACCTTTCATAATGATTCTCTAACAAAGAGGCGATCGCTTGAGGATGAACTTCCTTGTATTGCTTTTTACCAAGCATTAAAATACAATTGGGTGCGCTGCTACAACGTTTTTGGCAATCGGTGTGTTCAATAGTTACTTTATCTAACAAACCGTGATTGCACAAAGTTTTTTCTAATTCAGATAATAATCCTTTACCACCCTTTTTAACGCAACCAGATTTTTGACAAACCATAATCTTGGCTTTGATTTGAGGTAGTCGATTTTCTAAGAGGGTGTTTGAAAAGTTTTGAGGGGTCATGTTTGCCAAGCTGGAAAGTCCCCTGGTAGCGCTCGCCATTGCACCCCTTCTAGCAAGACATAAAAAATCGCGTTCAAAACTTCCCACATATCGACTTCACGCTTGCGACCACCGGGTTTGGATTCTGGAATCATCTCACTCAGAAATTCATATTGTTCACGGGTCAGATTGCTGGGGTATGCCTTACTCATGTTGCTCTCTCGGTGCTGTCTATTATCTATTCATAGCGTATACTGAGAGGGCTTTTTTACAAACTGACCGACTTTTCAAACACCCTCTAAGCAAGATTGATTTTAAGAAGTGTTAATAGTGGGATCTATACCACACTCTTGTTTCTCTCTTCCTCTGCGTCTCTGCGTCTCTGCGTGAGATAAAAAAATGTAGTTAATTTATCTAAAAATTTCCGTAAACAGACCTTCTTAAAGCATCACTAACAATATAAAATAACCGTACCATCTACCAAATAACAAATGACCAAAAAACGCGAAAGAGCCGACCAAGACAGTCCATGGAAAGAAATATTAGAAGCATACTTTCCCCAAGCAATGCAATTTTTCTTCCCACGAACAGCCGCATTAATTAACTGGGAACGTCCCCACGAATTTCTAGATAAAGAATTTCAACAAATAGCCCGCAACGCTGAACAAGGAAGAAGATATGTAGATAAATTAGTCAAAGTGTGGCAACACCAAGGACAAGAAATTTGGCTATTGATACATCTAGAAATTCAGGCAAAATTAGAAGAACTCTTTCCTGAAAGAATGTTCTCCTACAACCTGCGAATTTTTGACTGTTTCGGTAAACCTCCC
>NZ_JAYGHC010000031.1:33155-64147 GCF_034932285.1 Cronbergia sp. UHCC 0137 | reverse complement strand
CCCTTGTGAGGGGGGGGGATTAAGGGGGGTAAAATGTGATGAAAATTACCGAATACCACTTTTCAAACATCCTCTAAGATAACTCCATAGGACTTACGCACTGTACAAAATGCAGAGTTTCACGCTTTTGTTATCCCATATTAATGTGGTGCGTCAGATAGAGAAAGTCTGTTAGATGCTCAATTATCGGGTCTGACGCACCCTACAAGAGATAAAATCCATAATTCTTATTTCAGAGGTAACTCTTAACAGAAAAAACTCATGTTTTTAAACATGAAATTGAAATAATGACACTGTTAATTTAACAACTTACTACCCATTTTTTGTCCTTTTGCTGCAATTGCAAAGAACCGCAGGACTGTAAAAATTTGACATAACTAGAACTTATTTTCAACTCTTTAATTTTGCTTGTAATCGACTTACCATATAATTGATTAAATTTACTACCCAAAATACTAATATCAATCCAGGAATTTTGAGATTCTTGAATTAAATTGATCATGATATCCTTCAGCACTTGTTCTAACTCCCTTGCAGAAGTAATACTTACAGCTACCTCAGATTGAGTTTTTTTGGTTTCTGATTGTATTTGATCATGTTCAAACAAAGTAACATATAATTCAGACCCATCATCAATTTGATGGGTAACAAACTCTGTAGGATGATTAATGAATATATCTCTAGCTCTTTTACCAGGTAAATGGAGAGATATAACTTGGCTGATATTAAAAGTATATTTATTTTTAAATAATTTAGCAATCACAGAAAGTTTAACCCAATAAATTCGGGTGCGCTGTTGTTCAGATTTAATTAAAGCTTTTAATTGCAGAATTAATTCCTCAATAGAAGGCATTTCTGGTAAAGGTTTAAGACTGTAGATAGTGGTTTCACCAGAACGGCTATTAAATAAACTTATATTATCTCCTTGCTGACTAACTTGATATACTATTAAACCATGTTGCTGTAAATTATTGCGTAAATTGGTCATTACCTTATCTGACGAACAAACCAAAACCTCCTGAACATTGGGGTATCGCTCATGAATTGATGAACCATAGGCAATCATTTTGCCATCTGCATTATCTTTACCAATAGGAACATGAATCAAATCATATCCACGCTCATGTAATTCCACATCTAACTTACCCCGATTAGACCAATTTGCAAAGGCAATTTTCACTTGAATAGGAGCAGTACAAACTGTATTTAAAAACTTTTCTGTACTCAGATTAATTTGCAGATTTTCCGCATCTAAAAGTAAAATAGCTATACCTGTTTCTGGTTTTGCTGGTCTAGGAATAGTAATTTGAGAATTAATTGAGCCATTTAACTCCGGTTTAATAGAACTTAGCTGTTGAATTTTAGTGATTAATTCGAGTACAATTGGTAAAGTAAAAGCTGTAGGAGTAAGAATAGCTCTGAGATATAATTCCAGTTTTTGCAGCAATTCATCCCAGTCTTGAGTTTGACTGAGTGCTTTTGTGAATTTTGCACTCAAAGCAGATTGATTAGTATGGTTTTCCCACTGAACACTCCTGTACTTTTCTAGCAGTAACTCTGGGTGCTGTCGTTGAATGGTAATGATTGCTTGACAAACATAAGAGACGGCTTTATTTAACAGGGTAGAATCATAGGTAGTCAGCAAACGCTCATAGTTTGGCATGGCTCACACCGTAAAATGGGGTATCCTGGCTAAAATCACCGTAAAAAACAGCGATTTGATTATTGTAGTCCGAATCAGAAAAATATCATATATTATAGTAAACTGCGTATTAATACCCAATAATCTGCAACTTGTATGACCCAAGAACAAACTACTGCTATTAAAGGTATCTATGAAGTCTGTATTGGTGTTCCTGAAGCTATCACAGCAGTTAAATATTGGGAACAATTTGGTTATCGCGTTGGTCAATTGGGGGACTTAGATGCTAGTGCGGCTAATAAATTATACGGAGTAAATTCTCCTTTACAGGCAATTCGTCTTTACCATCAAGGTACAGATCATGGTTTAATTCGCTTAATGATTTGGCAAAATCCTACCAATGCTGGGTTAGGTATTAGTACGATGAAAGTTAAGGGTAATCGCTGGGCTACTACCTTAACTACTGATTTGCTAGGGTTTTTAAATCATGTAGAAGAGGCAAAAATAGCTGGATGGACTATTAAGTACAGTAGTCCTTACTGGGAAGTGATTTATGCCAAAGAAAAGAAAAGTCGTCCATTTGTAGAACCGGTGGCTGGGGTGCGAGAAATGCTGGTACTGCAACCTCTGACTCGACAAGTTCTATTTCAACGTTTTGGTTATGTAGTTCCTAATTACGGAAGTGTTAATCACAATGCAGCTTTTAGTACCAGCCAGTTTACTCATGTAGGGTTGATTGTTCAAGATGACAGCAAAGAAATTTTAAGATTTTATGAAGAGGTGTTGGGTTTATTGCGTGTACGTGATGATGTAGAAACTACTTATGAATCTTCTGAAGCAGGTCGAGATATTTTTGATTTGGGAGTGGGAGAAAAATATATAGTAACTGCTTTTGATGACCCCCGTTCATCTCAATCTAATTTTCTGGAAGCACGAAGCGGTAGACTCTATATTATTCGCTTTCCAGAGGAAATCAAGGTAGAGTCTCGCTTTGAAGCTGCTCAACCTGGTAGCTTGGGAATGTGTCTTTATACTTATCGCGTCCAGGGAATAGAGACCTATTTTCAGCGGGTTCAGTCTAGTATGGCTAAACAAGTTACCGATATTATTTGTAATGAGTTTGGAGAGGTGAGTTTTTCTTTTATCTCACCAGATGGTTATTTCTGGACTTTATTGGAACGAGGAGGAATCGCAAAGTAGGGTGTTTGTTACATAGTTGGGTTTATTTGCACTACGCACAAATCAATGAACAACCAACCACAGAGGCACAGAGTTCACAGAGAAATGAGATTGTGAGAGATATTTTGCGTAGGTTGTGATTTTACAAATCCGCTAAAATATTGTCAATTACTCTTAAAATTCCTTTGTTGACTGAAAAAGTATTTTGTAAATTATGACTAATCAAACGGGTATTCCGGTTATTGTCAATGGTGCGGCTGGTAAGATGGGACGTGAGGTGATTAAGGCTGTGGCTCAAGCACCGGATTTGATTTTGATGGGTGCTGTGGATACCTCAGTCGAACATCAAGGCAAAGATGCGGGGGAATTGGCTGGTTTAAGTGAAGCCTTGGAAGTGCCAATTACCAATCAATTGGAGGCCATGTTGGGATATGTGGCAGCCGAAAGAAACCTACCACCGGGGGTAATGGTAGATTTTACCCATCCTGATTCAATTTACGACAATATTCGGAGTGCGATCGCCTACGGGATTCGTCCAGTGGTGGGAACAACGGGGTTAAATCCAGCACAAATCGAAAATTTGGCAGATTTTGCCGAAAAAGCCAGTACAGGTTGTTTGATTATTCCTAATTTTTCCATTGGCATGGTATTACTTCAACAAGCTGCCGTGACTGCATCTCAATATTTTGATCACGTCGAAATTATCGAACTCCATCATAATCAAAAAGCAGATGCTCCCAGTGGGACAGCTATTCAAACAGCCCAACTTTTAGCAGAGACAGGTAAAAGTTTCAACCAGGCTATAGTGGAAGAAACGGAAAAAATTCCAGGAGCTAGAGGCAGTTTAGCAGATGAAGGTGTGAGGATTCATAGTGTCCGCTTACCAGGATTAATTGCCCACCAGGAAGTCATTTTTGGCGCACCGGGGCAAATTTACACCTTACGTCATGATACTAGCGATCGCGCTTGCTATATGCCGGGAGTTTTATTAGCCATTCGTAAAGTCTCTCAGCTAAAGTCGTTAGTATATGGGTTAGAAAAGATTTTGTAAACTTCCCATTCAATACTCAGCACTCATGTTAGTTCCCCTCACACGCGAAAAATTTGAACAACTCATCCCTCTGATTGCCTCTAGTTCTCAGTATAAATATTGCTGTGGCAAGTTTAGCAATCTTTTACAGAGAGTATTAATTTCTGTAGTTGGCCTAGTAGTGATTGTGTTGATAGAAGTAGTTTTTCGGCTGAAATTTGGGTTAATTATCTTTGTGCTGGGAGTGTTTACTGGTTTTTTCTGGTTGTGGTATCCAGTATTTTTAGCCAGTATCCGCAATGCCAAAATCCGACGTTATAAGTATAGTGGGTTTTTCCGTGGCAGAATCTTAGATTGGTGGATTACCGATAGTTTGATTGGTAAACAAGAAACCGTCAATCCCCAAGGTGAGTTAGTAATCATTGAAAACCGGGAAAAACGGATTAATTTAGAAATAGGCGATAACACAGGATTTAGTATCGAGTTTCAAGCACCACTACGTCCAGCTTATAAAGCTATTACTACCGGTCAAGTTGCTGAAATGTTAGTAATGTCAAATCGCCCCGATTTAAGCGAAATTGAAGAGTTTAGCGATATATACATTCCCAGTCGTAATTTGTGGGTGAGTGATTATCCCTTGGTGCGGCAAGATTTCTTTAATGAAATTAGTCTCCGTTTACGCAAAAAACCCCAAGCAAGGTCACGTCGTCGCCGTAGAGAAGAAGATTGAATAACAAGAGACAGGAGGAAGAATTAGAAAAAGAGAAGAATACTCTTGATATAGAGATTTATAAGTAATCAATACCTTGCCCATTTTTTGTAGGTTGGGTTGACGCAAGGAAACCCAACTTATCTTTGAAAAAGCTGCTGAAAGCATAACTCATGTTGTATAATATAAACAACACTATTAAATGAGTGGATAAAAATTATGGTTGAACAGGAGAGCAGGTATTAAGCATTTATCAATTAGCTGGTAGACACTATATCAAAACTGAAGAAACTTGGTTAGAAGATATTGGTTTAGGTATTAACCTATGGCAAGGTGAATTTGAAGGGAGACAAGATACTTGGTTGCGTTGGTTTCATCAAGATGGAACGGTAGTACCAACTGGTGACGAACGTGCTGACAGAGAGAAGTTGGAAAAGGAAGAAGCACAAAGACTCGCTCAATCTGAAAAACTAGAAAAAGAGGAAGCACAAAGACTCGCTCAATTACTAGCTGAAAAACTTAGAGAATTAGGTGTAGATCCTGATGCAATTAATTGATAATTTTTAGAGTAAGTAGGTTCTTTGATTTTTGAGTAAATCTGTCATTAATTTTTTGTAGGTTGGGTTGACGCAAGGAAACCCAACTTATCTTTGAAAAAGCTGCTGAAAGCATAACTCATGTTGTATAATATAAACAACACTATTAAATGAGTGGATAAAAATTATGGTTGAACAACTTTTAATTAAAGTTGATGATTACTATATTCCAGATGCTAATCTACTAATCACCGAAGATGATACACCTGTGGACAACTTTCCATCTGCTAAACAACAACGGCTTTTAATTAGTTCTCTTTATAGTTCTTTAGAACAACCATTTTTAGCTGAAGCTAATGTGGGTATTTATCATACAGATGGGGAACCTGCCATTGTTCCTGATGTTTTTATTAGTTTTGATGTCCAAGTACCGGAAGATTGGTGGCAGAAGCAAAACCGTTGTTACATGGCGTGGAAATTCGGCAAATCACCAGAACTGGTAATGGAAATTGTTTCTAACAAAGAAGGTGAAGAACTAACTAAGAAATTCAAGATATATGAAAGAATGAAAGTTAATTATTATGTTATCTATGACCCTAATCAACAATTAGGAGAGCAGATATTAAGCATTTATCAATTAGCTGGTAGACACTATATCAAAACTGAAGAAACTTGGTTAGAAGATATTGGTTTAGGTATTAACCTATGGCAAGGTGAATTTGAAGGGAGACATGACACTTGGTTACGTTGGTTTCATCAAGATGGAACGGTAGTAGCAACTGGTGACGAACGTGCTGACAGAGAGAAGTTGGAAAAGGAAAGAGAGAAATTAGAAAAGGAGGAAGCACAAAGACGCGCTCAATTACTAGCTGAAAAACTTAGAGAATTAGGTGTAGATCCCGATGCAATTAATTGATAATTTTTAGAGTGAGTAAGTTCTTTGATTTTTGAAGAAATCTGTAATTAAAATCAATACCTTGCCCATTTTTTATAGCTTGGGTTGTTCGCGTTAGCGTGGCGTTAGCCATAACTCAACAAATAAGTTGGGTTTCACTTTGTTCAATCCAACCTACAAATCTAGGACTTACGCACTGTACAAAATGCAGATGATATGTATGAAAGAAATTGCCTAGTTTCACGCTTTTGTCATCCCATATTAGTGCGGTGCGTCAGATAGAGGAAGTCTGTTAGATGCTCAATTATCGGGTCTGACGTGGTTGGTGAGCTTGCCGAACCACACCCTACAAGAGATAGAATTGATAATGCTTATTTAATAGATTCTATCAATGCGTAACTGCTAAAATCAAGACTTTTTTCGATTTGCACAAGGTATTGAAGTAATAAGACAGAATTAATTACCCAATTGATTTTTCTGTTCCCTGTTCTCTCCCTAATTATGAAAAATGACTGTTGCCAAAGGTAGAAACCCTAAGATAAAAATATGCCAAGATTTTAGCTGAGTTTTAATGGTTGCTTCAGGTGGGGTTAAGAGCGCTTCAATTCTTTCTTCTAAGCGATATCTGCGATGGATTTCATTCACACCCCCAATAGTACCTAAAGCTGCACAACAAATTTCTTCTGTTACGGGGTTGTTACTGACTACTAATAGCAATGATTCTGCTAAGATTAAAGGGTCTACTTGAACAGCAGCGTAACTGTCAGCGCGTAATTCTCTTAAAACTAATAATTCTTGCCACAAAGGTTCTGTATTTGGCAACCAAGCAGTGCAGGAACGAACCCAACCGAGCCAAAAGAACCAGTAGGTATCCCTATAATGGTAATGCCCTTGTTCATGGGCTAAGACGCTTTCTAGATGGGCTGGTGAGAGGGTTTGTAATAATCCTTGACTAACGACCAGTTCCGGTTGCCAAAAACCTATTTGACCGGCAAATAAGGCTTTTGTGGGTAGTATTCGGGCTTGTTTACCAGCCAAATTTAACTGCGGATATTGAAGGGTCGATTGGATGGATTTACAACCTTGTAGGGCTAGTTTGATGCACAAAAGGCTAAAACAAGTCAGTGTAATTAATGCTAGTATATAGCTGAAAGAACCAGTATACATTCCTCCCATTTGTCCTTGAGTACCCATGCACAAGACAGCAACGGCTGTCATAAAAATCAGTAAAGGGGGAAAGAGAAATAAAAACAGCGATCGCTCCCAGCGCCAATTCCAATTACCTTGAGGTATATTCCCAAAATATCTTAAAGTCCAAGCAACGGTTACGGCCGTGATAATCATGAGTAGATGCATAATTCTATTTTCCTTCTCTGGCTTGCCGTGCAGCTTGAATCCGTTGGGCGATCGCTTCTATTTGGTCACTAGCTGCTTGATCTAGACTATCAGCAAAAGCGGCAACTACATCAGGATTCCCCACTGCCAAAAATTGCTGTAATTGTTCATAGGCTTTAATCATTTCTGCTTGTTGCTTGGTTAACAATGGCCGCCAATAAAAGGCTTTCAGATGTTTGTCACAAGCTAACCAACCTTTTTCTGTCAAACGACGTAAAACGGTGGTAACGGAAGTATAAGCTAATTCTCGGTTAGGATCGGCCAGAATGCGATCGTGTACGTCTTTAACTGTCACTGAACCCAGTTCCCAGACGATACTCAGAATTTCTGCTTCTAATGGACCTACAGATAGTTGCTTTGGACGATAATCTGGTAAGGGACTCATGTTGATAATTTTGGCGGTGATGTTCTTTATATTTTTAGATTACAAGTTAAATGTTGCTTTGCTCTCATTAAAATAGGATTTATGTACGAGTTACGGAATAAACGAACCACAGAGGCACAGAGTTCACAGAGAAATGAGGAGTTGTCAAAACCAACCTTCTTGTTCTAAGGTTTCTATTAATTGTAACCCACGGGGATCACCGACTCCCAGAAGTGAGGCTTTGGCATCTTCTCGCACTCCTAAGTCTTGATCTTCGGCAAAGGCTTGAATTAGCGCATCAATGGCTGTGGCATAAACTACGTTGGAGGGGAGTTCACGGCAAAGTTGACCTATAGCCCAAGCGCAGTTACTCCGCACAGCCGCAATGGGGTCTTGAACTAAGGCTTCAATGAGGGATGGTATGGCACCAACAACGGCTTCATATCCCACTTCTGCCATCTGTGCTAGGGCGCTGGCTGCCCAGAGACGCACGGCGGGGATATCTGTTCTTAAAGCGTCTGCTAGGGGGGCTAAGGAACGGCGATCGCGACAGTTACCTAAAGCCCAAACTACTCCTTTTCTTACATAACCGTTCCAATCACGGTTGAGTTGAGTAATTAATGGTTCTACGGCATTTTCGGCAGGGTTTCGACCGATGGCGTAGGCTGCACTGACTCGCACTAGGGGACAGTTATCGGTTAACAGGTGAATTAGATGGGGTGTTGCTCGTTCATCTTGAAGATCACAGAAGGCACGCGCTGCCAGCATCCGTTGTTGGGGTTGGGAATTTTCTAGGAGTTCCAACATTAATTCTGGATCAGGTTTTGCCACTTCTGATTCATCAGCAAGCGGTTCTATGTGGTCTAGGGGGCTTTCTAGCTCCACCACGGCATCAAGTAGGCTTAAATCGTCTTCGTCGTACATAATTATTCTGGTTTAATCGCCGCGCCCTATACCAACAAGCAAAACCTTGAAAGTATTTCAACAATTCTACAGGATTTGAGTTTTAGTTCATTATAATTATTTTTCTTTCTGGAGCGATTTTACCATCCAGTGGGATTGGGTTTGATAACCGAGTTGATGATAAAGATTTATGGCGGGGGTGTTGGAGTCAAAAACTTGTAATCCGATTTGCCGATCGCCCCTTTGTTTTGCCCAATTTTCTACGTGGTTCATCAAGGCTGTACCAATCCCCTGTCTTCGATATTCTGGCACAACGTAAAGCAGAAAAATATGAGCATGGCGATCGCCCGTTACTTGATCTATGGCGTTACCTATCCACAAGCAAGCTACGGGAGAAGGTGACAATTTTGTTTCTTGCTGTTGGTACACCCACCATGAAGGGGTATCAGTGCAGTAATATCGCTCAACTGTCTGGGCTAGGTGCGAAAAATCTTGATTGGGGAATAATTCTTGGTAAGTCTGCTGCATAAACTTTACCAATAACGCCCTATCTAGAGTTGAGCCTCGACGAATGTGATAGCCCTGTAAGAAGTTCAAAGTTAATGATTAGTAATTGATAATAAGTTATGGCCATTGGTATCAAGTTAAGCCCTGGCGACTGGAAGTCGCGGCTACACAAACAAAGTCCGCCTCCGCGGACTCAGAAAACATTGAGGATTTGAAACCCACGGAGGTGGCCTTCCCTACGGGAAGCCGCTACGCGCCATGCCTGTGTAGATGCGGTTTCTAACCGCCGATTTAATCTTAAATTTGATACGTATGGGTTATAGCCAATTAATAATTAACATACCGATTGGGGCTGGTGCTGCCATGTCGGAGGGTAAAAAGATGCGAGCGCTGACTGCTGCTAAGGCCAACAGAAATATCAGGATGGCGATTAAGGGGGCAATGTATTGACGGATAATGGACATAAATGAGTTTAAAGGGTGAGAATTTCCAGCTTTAAAAAATTGAAGCAGGGGTAAAGCGAAATGCTAAACCCGTACTTTTGTTACATGATAATTTTTTAGGTGTTTTGACTACGATCTTAACGCTGATCGCGATCTAAGTCATCAAGCACTCTTTCACAATACCAATTTTCTGGCATCCCCGGATAATTCTGTTTAGCTTGCTCAATTAATCTTTCCGCAGCAGCTACATCACCAGATAATCGGGCTATCAATCGGTTTTTTAAATAATTACCGGTGATATCTTCGTCTATTTGGCTGGGTATGTCGCTATTGAAGGATTCTAATGGTTCTTGGCGTAGTTGCCAAAACAGAACGTAATAAAGGGTGCCAAATATTACTATTAAGCTGATTGTTCCCAGGAGGGTGAGGAGGTTAAACCCCAGAAATCCCAGAACTAATTGTGAAAGAACGTAGCCGAGTAATAAGCCTGTAACTATGAGGACAAACGTACCGACAATAATAACTACTTGGTTCCCCATAAATCCTCTTCTTCCTCAAGTCCTGGTCTGGTAACTGCCACTGGTTTGGGATTCCAAGGGGCAAAGAATGGTAATAGAAGTAACCCCGGTATGGCAGCGAGGATACTGATAATGAAAAATAAAGGCCAACCTGTGCTTTTGGCTAAAGAACCTGCCGGCGCAACTAGGATATCACGACTGACGGCCATGAAACTAGAAAGTAAGGCATACTGAGTGGCTGAAAATCGCTGGTTACACATATTCATTAAGAAGGCGACGAAAGCGGCTGTTCCTAATCCGGCACAGAAGTTTTCGATGTTTATTGTCAGTAGTAGAACCTGATAATTTTTACCAACTTGGGCAAGTAATAAGTAGGATAAATTACTCACTGCTTGCAAACCGCCGAATATCCAAAGTGAGCGATTCAGACCAATTTTACTCAAAAATGCCCCACCTGCAAGAGTACCAATAATAGTGGCAATTAATCCCATGCCGCCTTGAATTGCACCAATGTCGGTTTGAGTGAATCCGGTTTGTAGCAAAAAAGGCGTGGACATATTGTTAACAAAGGCATCACCAAGTTTATAAAGGATGATGAATAACAGAATTAGTAAGCCTTGGACTACGCCTTTACGTTGGAAAAATTCACCGAAGGGTAAGATGACGGCGGCGGTTAGGGAGTCTGGGGGACGGACTTGTTTGGGTTCTGGTGCGAATAAGGTGGCAATAATGCCTATTCCCATGCCCAAGGACAATAATAGATATACTGATGACCAGGGTAGTTGATCGGCGAGGATGAGGGCTAAGGAGCCTGTGAGTAGGAGGGCGACGCGATAACCTAAGACGAAGACTGCTGCACCTGCGCCCATTTCTAATGGTTCGAGTACGTCTGTGCGGTAAGCATCGGCGGCGATGTCTTGGGTGGCACTTAAAAAGGCGATCGCTATGGCGTTGATGGCTAATAGTTGTAGGGATTGTTTGGGTTGTTGTAAGCCCATGAGAGCGATCGCTATCAGTAACCCAATTTGCAGGGTGATGATCCAACCCCGTCGTCGTCCTAGAAAAGGCAATGTAAACCAGTCTAGCAGAGGCGACCACAGAAATTTTAAGGAGTAGGGTAATCCCACTAGGCTAAATAAGCCAATGGCGGTTAAATCGACGTTTTCGACGGTCATCCAAGCTTGTAAGGTCTTGCTGGTCAAAAATAGGGGCAAACCGGATGAAAAACCTAGTATTAGTAATGCTGCCATTTTCCGGCTACCGAAAACTTGCAATAGCGATCGCACTGGATTCATTTTATTCAGAGTTCCTTCTGGCTGATCATTGACTTGCAGTTATAGCAGTTTTTTGTTATCTGTTTTGGTATGACCTAATTTGTAGCGATCGCAATTAAGTCTTCAATTTTCTTAATATTTTGATCCCCTGCTAGATAACCAATGCCGCGATGTAAGTGGAGACGGAATTGTATGACTAGGGTTTCTTTATCTGTACCTAATCCATCGTTGTAGCAACGTTGTTTGAGGGCGAGGAGGAGTATATCAGCAATTTCACCACCAAAGACGCGCCAGGTCATTTCGACGTTACTATCTTGGGGTATGGGTACGGGGGATGGTGCGGCAGATTCAGCGAGGGAACGACAAAACGCCCACCGACATAATATGTTCCATTGTTCGATTTTGGTGCTGCGTTTGAGTTTGAGTAGTTGTTCTTTGGCTGTTTGGGAAAGTTTGATACGTTCTATTGGTGATTCCATTTTAGGGGGTCAATTATTTGTGATGATAATGAGAAATTTTATTTATTTTTCAATTGGATCTCCTGGAGGTGGATGACGATTAATAGCTTTATCAGCAGCACGAATGTTGATAATTCTTTCTCTATTTAAATTTAATGTTGATATCGTTGCCTTTCCTGTAGGTGTCAAACCAATAATTATCAATCCATTTATTGACCAGATAAAATGTTTGTTCCAAAAGCTTTTTCTAGGGTTGAATAATGCAACTTCATTACCAGAATCAGGATCTATCCCTGTTATTTTATTTGATTTTTGACGGTTACAATGAAAACAGGCTAGTGCTAAATTATCTATAGTATTTTCGCCATTTTTACTTAAAGGAATCACATGATCTACTGTAAATAATACATATTGCCATTTTTCTGATGCGTGACAATATTCGCATAGTTCTAATGCGCGTTGACGTACTTCCTGCTGAATTGAATCGGTTATTTTTCGATTTGACACTTTTATTGATAAGTTTGATTTTGGACTAGATTACGAACTACGCGATTTAGAAAACTGAGATAATCATCTATTTCTTCATAACTATCTAATTCTTGTTCTTCTTCTGGTGTTAGTTGGGCATCTTGTTGTTGTGAAAGCAATGTTTGAATGCGATTTTGTACATTACTAGAAGCGCGAAAGATCGGTGTTCCTTCTTGTAACTCGATTCTGATCGCACCTTCTAAGGGTAAGGTAGCAGGTAGATGATGTAAGGTTGGGAGTAAAGGAGTTGTCATATTAAACTCTATGAAATGCTAGATCATATTTTACCAAAAATAACCAGGTTTTATTGTGGTTTCTCTTTTGCTGGAGTTATAATGAAGGAGATATTCGCGGGCGATCGCTTCGTTTTCTCTCAGTGTTTGGACTTCTTTTTCACCTATTTCTGTGTCAGTGGAGAGGAGTATAACTTGATGGCTGGCGGCTGGAAAGTAACGTTCGACTAGGTTGTGGCGGTGGGAGGAATCGAGTCTACCTAGAGGCGTGTCGATGGCTACTGGTAAGCGTCGCCCGGAGACTTTGGCTAATCCCCAGAGGAGTGCGATCGCTAATAGTTGTTTTTCACCAGCAGAAAGTCGATGTTTGGGTACTGGTTTACCGTTTAAATCATATAAAGATAATTTGAATGTATTACTATCAATAGCGATGCGATGCACTAAATCTGATTTATGTAATAAATACAGAAAACAGTTTTTTACTTCTTCTTCTAATTTATTCAATTTTCTCAGAGTTAATCTTTCTCGAAACACCTTTAACGTTGCTTGTACTTTTGCAGCCGAATCAATAATATGTTCACTATTTTGATATTTGAGATTTTCTACAGTATATTCATTTAATTCTTGCTTTAATTTTTTAATTTCCGTCTCTAATTCTATCAATTGCTGCTTCATCATCTCAGACTGAGATTGAATTTTATTAAATTCAGTTTGTGCCTGTTTTACTGCATTTTGCAACTTTGTATATTCTTCCGGTGCAGCCGCAGTTTGTACTTGTCTTTCTAAAGTTAGTATTTCTTCCTCATAACTATTTAATTCATCTAATTGCTTTTGGGCTGTATTTTGGGCAACTTGCAAACGATAAGTTATATTGTCAAGCAAACTTAAACTTTCTTCATCACCATTTAACCAAGTATTTTCTGTAGATAAATTATTGGTATATAGATTATTGATATCTTCAGCTAAAAAAGATTGAATATTAGTAACCTTATTAGATTCCAGATTTAATTGTTGCAACCAGTTTAGTAATCTTTCATCTCTAGCAATTAATACATCTTTCGCTAATTGAATTTGTTGATTTTTAAGTTCCTTTTCTCCTTGTCGTTGCACTTGAGATAATAAAGGACTAATTAACGCCAAAGGTAAAACATCAGAGGCTAATTCACACAAAGATTCACGGACATTATTACCAGATTTGATTTTATCTTCCTTTTCTCGTTCTAATTGACTACGTTCAGCAGCAATTTTACCACCTTCATTCACAAATTTAGCTAAAGCCTCTTCATGAATTTTTCCAAATTCTGTAACTTTAATATTGAGAACTTCTAGTTTTTTCTCATTATTTTCGTATTCTTCCTGTTTTTCATTTAGCCGAGTTTCAATTGCTTCTAATTTAGCCAAATCCTTATTATCTGCAAACTCTCGTTTTTTGCGATTTACTAAAACCTCTAAATCAACTGCTAATTTATCAGCTAACTCTAAACCCAAAAGTCCGTTAATAGCATCAACAACCATTGGTGGTGGTATTTCCTGTTCTGCAAGTTCCTTAACTTGTTCACCGTCAAACAGAAATAAATTAGAAATACCTAAAGGTAAAATATTTTCTATATATTCATCCCAGATATTCACCAGTGAATCAATCGGCCAGGTTTCATCATCACCTAAAATTCCTAAATGGTCTTTACCATCTTTAGGATTTTTTTCCCAAGTCCGCACAACACGATATTTTATTGGTCTATCTTCTTCAATATGTTCAAAAACTAATTCAATTCTAGTTTTTTCAATAGGGTCAGCTTTACTATTAACACATTGGGTTAAAAAATCAGGATAACTTAGATTTCCGCGAGTTGAACATTGGGCGCGTTGTCCATATAAAGCCAGGCGAATAGCATCCATAAGAGTAGTTTTTCCACCGCCATTCATTCCCCCTAACAGGATAATTGGATTTGAATTATCCTCATCAATTTTTGGGTTGAGATTGATAACTTGTTTCCCAGAGTATGGACCGAAGTTTTGTAAAACTAATTCGAGGAAGATCATGGTTTTTGAATGGTTATTTAACAATAGGGGGCGGTTAGAAACCGCGTCTACACAGGCGAAACCCACCTGCGTGGGTTCAATCTATTTGTTTTTTATTGAGATATGGGGCGGTTAGAAACCGCATCTACACAGGCGAAACCCACCTTCGTGGGTTCAATTTATTTATTTTTTATTAGTCCACGAAGGTGGACTTTGTTTGTGTAGGCGCGATTTCCAATCGCCGGGTCTTTATTGTTTATCTCATCGCGATTTCTAATCACCGGGGCTTTTTTTCATTTCCGGGTTCAGTTCCCATGTAGGAATAAGTGATTTTTGTTGATGGTGTGTTTGTTGGTTTCTGATGTAATTAGCCACATTATCTATAGCATCATAACTGACTGTAAATGCACCATAACTTCCTTGCCATTTAAAAAATTCTTTGGGTTTAATTTCGTGATTAATAAAATGAGAAGAACTACCTTTTGCTTGTTTGATAACTTCCGCTACGCTGACCGTTGGGGGAAATCCTATCAATAGATGAACATGATCCTCAATTCCACCAATGGCAATTACTGTACATTTTAATTCCTCACACTCCTTAATAATTGCTGTATAAACTAATTGCTGTATTTCTGTCGTAATTAACGGCAATCTATCCCATGTTGCCCAAACATAATGTAAATATAATTGCGTAAAATTTGCCCTCATATATTTTCTAATCCGTAAAACTTGATATTTGATTAACCCGTAATTAACCCACGAAGGTGGGTTTCGCTTGTGTAGACGCGGTTTCCAACCGCCCCCTATTCTAACCACTCATTATTCCCGATCATTATTCTTTTTTGCATATTTAAAATTAGCCCAAGTTTGTGGTTTACTCTCTTCTTTTTCCGGGGTATCTCCTAAACTTAATTGCTTGAATTTTTCCCGAATTGTGGCGACATCACCATCTAAAGCTGCTTGTCGTAAATCACGCTTTAAATGGGCATTTTCAATGGCTTTTTCTGGAGAACGGGAACTTGTATCAAAACATTTTTCTAGGCTTTCGTAGATACCCACACGGCGAGTTTTTTTCTTGAATTGTCGTTCTGTATCTAATAGTCTGGCCATTAATTCTAAGTGCATTCCGTCACTATCACAGATTTCTTCTAACACCTCCCATTCATCACTACCTAATACGCTATGGTCAGCACCAGGACGGGGATCTTTAAATACTTCTCCTGTAACTTCTTCGTATATACGGGGTACACTATCATCAAATTCGTGTTTCTCTTCTAACCATATTCGACGGATTTCACTCAATTCTGCTTGGGAAATAAGGGTAATATCGCGCATATTTTCAGGCGCATTTTGACGCATTTCTTTTTGCGCTGTCAATAATTTTCTTAACCAATATTCACGCCAATATTTTGTATATGGACCGGGTATGGGTTCAATAGAAGTTTCACCATGTAAATTACGCTCAAATAATTGAACTTCTCCTCGTAGCCGACGAAAATCTCTTTTTTCTCGGTCACGTTCAACATCTAGCTCCCGACGAAAATCAACTAATGGCTGTAACCATTCTTTTTCTTCATCATTTTGAATCATTGCTTGCATAGATTTATCAGTATTAACCAATGTACAAACCCAGCAACCAAATCGAGAACTACCACAGCTAGGAGTAGAAGTATCAACAACTAGAGGACATTCATTATCTGCTGTTGCACCTCGATACATAGAAAATAAGTCTTTATTGCTATATTCCCAAGGGTTTGAAAATTGCATTAAATATATCCAAACTTCATCAGTTCGCCAATCTTCAATAGGCGTATAAAGTAGGGAATTTATTAAATTAGGATGAGGACAAAGGCGCTCTCTTACTCTATCTACCTCACGTTTTGCCATAATTAAACCGCGAGTTATGCTTTCAGTTTTGCGAGTTCCTAAAATAACAATTGTTTCACCATTGGCTCTCACAACATCACGGATAAAAAGATTAGAAGGCTCAATTTTTAACCTTCCGGTACACCAACGGAATTTATTGCGCGGTGCTGGATAGCCTTTACCAATTAAACCTGCCCAGTATGTTTGTTTAGTTTCTGGTTGCAGCAAATGAGGTTGTATTGGCATTTTTTGCTCTTGAGCAGCTATTTCCATTTGTTTTAATGAGTTTTTTACCCAAGCTGAAACATAGGGATTTTCTACTCCTGTATCTGTCGTAATTACATGAATTGGTTTAGTTCTTTTTTCCGGCGGAAGTCCAGAAATTGCATTCCAAATAAGCTGTAAAGTAGCAGTGCTGTCTTTTCCACCCGAATAGCCTACAACCCAAGGTATCTGGTCTAAACAATACAATTCTTGAATTTCTGTAGAGAGAACTTGGATATACTCCACTAACTCTGCTACAGTACGATTCTGCTGATTTTTATTTTCTGGTTGTTGTGTTGTAGTCATTTTTCCTTGCCTCTGGATATATGGGGATAGTCTCAATACTTACATTCGAGAGAATGGAATTATTTAGTATAAAAATAAACATTAACTAAGAGTGCAAGATATTTTTAAAAATTGCATCCCTAGTATCCATTTTTTTGGACAATAAAGCAAGAGTCAGTTACTAAGTTTTTAAAAATTAACATGAAAGATAGTACAAATACACTAAATGATCAACTCGCTAACGAGTATCTAGAACGGGAAAATAAGGATAAACAGGTATTAGCTTTACTGCTAGAGAAGTTTTTAGAAAAGAAAGACCAAATTCTTGTCCAAAAGACCGAAATGGGTGGTACTGAGGCTTATGTAGGTTCTGTAACATTGGAATGGTTCGCGGGACGGGTACATTTTGCGTCTGGTTTACCCCTCCTGCAAAAAAAGTACAACCCAGAGACAGAGAATATTGAAATTGACGCTGATAGTATAGATGAAATTCAGCAGCGTCCTATCGACTGGTCGCGTCAAGCACCGTTAGTACAGTATTTAGCAGCTAGGAAAAACCATAAATTTCCTGCTGTCTTGGTGGTGATTAATCAACCTTGGGTAGATAACCCCAAAGCAGCAGAGTGGGATAGTCAAGGACGGGCTAAAAAAGCAACTACTGATTTTATACCTTTAGATAAAGATGGTAAAGTCGGTTTACTCAATATTTCTGAAGAAAACGTGACAATTTATGCTTTAGATGGTCAGCATAGATTAATGGGTGTACAAGGTTTAATGGAGTTAATTAAATCTGGTAAACTCCAACGTTATAAAAAGGATAAAACTGCTGACGAAAGTTTTATTACTTTGTCTGATTTGGTTGATAAATATCAAGTAGAACCAGCATATTTACAAAGTTTATCTAAAGAAAAAATTGGTATTGAGTTCATTTGTGCGGTGAATACTGGGGAAACTCATACAGAAGCAAAACGACGGGTAAGATCAATTTTTGTTCATGTAAATTTAATGGCTGCACCTTTAACTAAAGGTCAGTTAGCACAACTAAATGAAGATGATGGTTTTGCTATTGTAGCGCGAAAAATTGCGGTTACACATCCACTTTTAGAACAAAAACCAAATCGAAATCCCCGTGTTAATTGGAATAGTGCCACAGTAGCAGCTAATTCTACAGTCTTAACGACGCTGCAAGCTTTACAAGATATGGCTGAAAGGTATTTGGGGCAAAAATTCCCCCATTGGAAGCCTTTAGAAAAAGGGTTAATTCCCATGCGTCCAGAAAATGAAGAAATTCAGGAAGGAATTGCGGATTTTAGACTGCTTTTTGATAATTTAGCTAATCTTCCTAGTTATAAAATATTGGAACACGAAGATACAACTGTTTTGCGTCGTTTCCATTTTGAAAAAGATGGAGGTGAGGGAAATATGTTATTTCGTCCAGTTTTTCAAGTTGCTTTAGCGCAAGCTTTGGGAACTTTGGTATTTAAAAAAGATTTTGCTTTGACGGATATTTTTAAGAAGTTAGAGAAATTTGACCGTCAAGGGGGTTTTAGTGGTATGGAATATCCTCAATCTTTATGGTATGGAGTTCTCTATGATCCAAATAAAAAGCGGGTACAGGTAGCAGGAAAAGATTTAGCAGTAAAGTTATTAATTTATATGTTGGGGGGAATTACTGAAAAAATGGAAGTTACTGCTTTACGTAAAGCTTTAGCTAATGCTAGGACTATAGAGGAACAAACTATAGGTTTTGATGGGAAGTTTGTTAAACCGCAGGATGTAGGACTTCCAGTTATTTTATAATAATAGCTAATTATGGCTGAAATATATTGTCACGATGCCATTGTAAAGCTTCAATATCTGGAAAATATTTTTCTACTTTAGGTAATATGAGTATTTCTCCATGAAATTCTGTTATTGTTTTAGCATGGGGAGATACTTCTTCTAATTCTTTACTAACGATAATTTTGTATTTATCATCAACAGCAAACCAACCTCTATCAAAAGCCCAATGATGATTTTTACAAAGTGCTATTCCGTTATGTATTCTACTGTCATAAAATGCAGAAAATGGCTTTATATGTGCGCCGTCAACAATATTTTGATTACCCATTCCCATTTTAGTAACTTTCAGTCCACAAAAAGCGCATTGACAATCATATACAGAAATAACAGCTTTTCTAAAGAAAGCATTTCTAATTAGGGTTTTTTTTAAACTCCATTTAGGGTTATTGGGTAAATTTTCAGTATCATCTAGTTTTTCTACTTCTGGATAATCTTGAAAAGTCTGGTTAATTTGTAAAAATTCTTCAATTTCATCTTCATTATCAGAGAAAAAAGCAGCTACAAGTGCATCAATTAGTTCTTTTCGAGAATATTCATCTTGTAAATAATTAAATAATTCACTGTCTAAATATGCGTATTCAACAGCTAACTTTAATTTGTTAGTTGTTTTTGGTTGTAAATTATTAAAACCTGCTTTTATTTGTACGTGCCAAAATCCTTCATTTTGCAAATGAAAAAATGGATAGTGTAACCCCCCTTGATAAGATTGTGAGCCAATTACATTCCAATATTTATTAAAAGTTTGAATTAATTCATCTGAAACAAAAATTTGATTATTGGTAATAACTCCTCTCATAATCAAATCAATTACAGTTAAAAGTAATATTGGTTTATATTGAGCATTACCACGTTTTCGGCTATTACTGACTTTCAACCTAGAGAACTTTTCACAATAAAAACGAAGATTATTCATATCTAACCACCTTATAATAAAGATCAAGAAAATTAATCATTTTTTAAATGTACTTAAATAAATTTCTTCTTCTATATTTTTCTCTTGATAATCTTTTGCGGTAATTAGAATTACTAAAATCTGTGCTGCGTAATCAACAACTCCACGCAATTCATTTTGTAATATTTCGAGTCCACCATTAGCATACTCTTCAAATATTTGAGTCCGTTTATCCTCATATTCATCTTCCCTAGACGCAAGTATTTGGATATCACTTGTCTCAACAATTCCCAATAACTTTATAATTTTGTCATACCCAAGTGAAGCAAAATTGTCTTGTGGAATTGGAGAAGGATCTCTTTTTGTGGTATCTCCTAGAGGAACACTTTTTTTATACTTTACTCCTAATGCTGCTGCAAATATCATCACCTCCACATAAGTCTGGAAAGGTCCCGGTGTTTCTTTAGAAGCTAGTAACGATTTCACCAACTCAGCCTTATCTTGAGCAATTTTGATTCTATTTGCAGCCATAACTATACAATATACACCCTAAATATATTAAACCAAACCTAACTTATTAATACCATACACTTGCTTTCCTCTCCGCGCCTCTGCGCCTCTGCGTGAGAAAAAAATCAAAAAACATCCTCATAAACCAGAGAAAGAGGAAACTTAAAATCAACACTTATTAAATCTACCTCATCACCCTCAACAAAAGGATGTAACTCCCATAAACCCCTATCATTTAACCGAAAACAATCCAAACCGATTTTATCAGCACTAATTAAAACATATTCTTGCAAAGAGTCAATCCGTCTATATAGCTGAAACTTACCTCCCCTATCATAAGCTTCCGTACTCGGAGAAAGCACCTCAACAATTAAACAAGGAAATTGAATAAACTTAATAGCTTGTTTATCCCGTTCATCACAACTTACCATGACATCTGGATAAGTAAACGGACCATTTTCCGATATACCTACTTTAGCATCTGCCATAAAAGGACGATAATTACCACCCCGCAAATGATTTTTTAACCCAGAAGCCAAATTTAAAGCAATAGTAGTATGAGGAATAGTTCCCCCAGTCATAGCAAAAACTTCACCATTGATATATTCATGTTTAATATCTTGCTGTTCCTCCCACTCCAAATACTCCAGAGGACTCATATAACTTCTATCAAAATTAGCAACCATAACTTTTTAACTCCTGATTTTGCGTTAAAAAAATTAATAATATTGGGTTTCCTTGCGTCAACCCAACGTACTGAAATTAACTCTCAGTTCTTACCGTCAAAACCTGCGGAGGAGTAGAATCAGGAGGATACAAAAAATCAACCTGAACTCGTCTTTTTTCACCCCCCGCTAACCGCAATCTTACCAAAGCTTCCCCTGGTTGTCCTCGTCTCTGTACTAAATGTACATAGCGCGTTTTTTCTCCACCATTATCATCTGTATAACGCACCCGCACTGTACCTCGGAAAAATATTTGTTCTACTGGTGGCTTTAAAAACAACAATCTATTAGTACCACCTTCATCTTTAATAGGTGTTTGGATTGATACAGCCACAGTTCTAGCTTGACTGCTAGAATTATATAAAGGTAAGGCTAAATTATATTCTACACCGTAGTTACTATGAGCAAAATACGCCGTATCAGAATAGCGTTTGACCATTGATGCACTCTGTATTTGCCCTGTGCTAAGGGTAATTAAATGCACCGTTCCCAAAGGATAAGAAATAGCCTTTCCTGGCTGAGGTAAAGTTAAATTAACTACATTCGGATTATCTGTAATATTTGCTTCCCATTTTGTCCCCTGAGAAACACCAGCAACGCGACTAAATACCGTTGGTTCTCTGGGAGGGTCTAAAGGTGTGGGAATAGGGTCACGCTTTCCGGCTAAACTGCCTGTATCTAATAGCTGTAACCATTCTACAATAGTTGGGGGGCTTTGACTGCTCTTTGCTAAGTTTGCCATAAATATCGGTTTATCGCTACTCAACCGCATCATCACCGTGCGACCATTAGAAGAGGGTGCTTGGGCAGAAATTGGTAAATTAGCTAATATTTGACTTTCTCCCGGTTTTATCACCAATTTTTCAGGAAATATCTCTTGTTTAACCCCCCGCAGTACATCACTCATAGTCCGACTACCAGGGCCAGCATAAACCGTACCCTGTGCATTATCCACTACGTCGGGCAAATTAATAAAAGGTGCTTCCTTTGAAAGGTAACTAACAGCTTGTAAAACTTGTAATGTTACCGCTTCCTTTCCTGGATTATGAACGATAATACCCTGATAAACAGTCCGGTTTTGAGATGTATTTTCTGCTCTGATAATGTGATGAGAAAACACATCAAATCTACCTTGAAAGGGATAATTTAAATGTGTTTCTTTGATTTTCTTCCCTTCTGGTGAAAAAGTTGAAAGTAAAATCCCATCAGTATCTACAAGTTCAGGACTATTACTATTAAAAGTAGGAATTGAATCAAGTTTTCCTGGTAAAGCTCGTACCTCTTGCGGTTGTACTTCGACACCAGCAATATATTGAGGGGGTACAGCGTAAATATTTAACGCTCGACACATTAACGCAGCGACTTCACCCCTCGTAGCTATTTCTTGAGGTTTTAACTTTTTAACATCAGGATAATTAACAACTATACTATTAATAGTTCCCGCAGCTATAGAGTTTTGAGCATAATTAGGAATTAATTTAGCATCTTCAAAATACTGTTGTAATATCTGTGCTGGATTAGAGACAGAATTATAATTTTTCCCCCCAGCGACCACACCTATAATTTGCGCTCTAGGAATTGCTTGATTAGGTTGAAAAATATTTCCTGGATAACCAGAGAAAAAGCCTTTCTGATAAGCTGTATTAATTGCTTTATATCCCCAATAATTGCTAGATACATCTTTAAATATGACAGAAGCGCGTTTTATTGGTGCATTAGGAAAAGCATTTAACATTAAAACTGCTGCTTCTGCACGGGTGACAGTTGCATTAGGACGAAAACTACCATCAGGATAACCAGTAAGTAGTTTCTTTTCTCCTAATTGTTGAATACAATCTTTACCCCAATAGGTTTGGGTATCAGAAAAAGCCAAAGCATGAGATGGTAAAAAACATAAACCTAATGCAGCTACCAATGAAGCATTTTTAAATAACATTCTTCCTTTGCGTCCTTTGCGTCTTTGCGCGAAATAAATTAACTAAAAATTCCTAACAACCAACGATTAACTTCACCATCATCTTGAGTAAGACTACGTTGAATAGCTTCTTTAACAGTAGCGATATTTAAACCTGGCAAAACCTTTGATTCCCCAATTGTTCTACTTCCACCATCAGATATTTCAAAAGCAATAATATCATTATTCTTAGCATCCATTATCCAATACTCTTTTACACCTAACCATTCATAGAGTAACCGCTTAAAACCCAAATCATCATTAATAGAAGAAGCAGCAATTTCTACAACTAAAGTCGGTGCTGCTAACCCATTAATATCGACAGGTGAATTATTTAAAGGTGGAAATGTTACCTTATCACCAATATAAAAAGCCAAATCAGGTTGACATTCCCCTTCACTTGTTTTGCGAAAACTGGTATTTACCCATCCTTTAATTTTAATATTTTTTAATGTCGCATAAAGATTAACAACATTTGCAACAACATTATTAGTGTTTCCATGAACTGAACCAACTGGTGACATTTCAATCCTCATGTAATTTTGATAGTAATAAAATCTTCCTTGCTGATAATCAGGATGATCTACAAGTTCCATAAATTCATCCCAAGTTACGTTTACCCAGGTATCTGTGACGATGTTTGATAAATTAGCAACAACCATTAAACTTACCTCTCTCTTTCGACTTCAAGAATTTCAGTATATTCAAAACCATTTGAACTCTGTCTTACTAAAGGATATCTTTCTCTACCTAATTCTATAAAATCTTGTTCGCAATTAGGTTTAGAAGAATAGTAAACTAATACATATTCTTTACCAATTTTATCAGCAATTTCTTCTTCAACTTCCACCCTCCACTGAGTTTTAGTCACCAACACAATTAACTGATTTGCTAATTTAGGAATAGTGCGAGCAATGTGACGACGGGAATTAGCATCTAAACTCCCGAAAGGGGAATCCATGACAATGGGAAAAGTGCTACTATCGGGAACCATCATCATTTTACGCTTCTCACTCCAGTCTCGCACCTTATCTATAATACTAGCGATAAAAGATAAACTGAGAATTTGATTTTCCCCGGTTGAAGCTGCTACTGGTGCTTCTATTCCTGTGGTATTTTCAACTAAACTCAATTCATATTTTTCGCTAATTTTGGGAACGTAGGGAGTAAAAGATATATCTGAGAAAATTTCCTGTACTCTCTGTTCTAATTGCAGACGAAACTGGTTTTCTTGACGGGTTTTAACTTCAGATAAACGTTCAATTGCATCTTGAGTAGCATTAATGCGACGTTGTGCTAAAGATTGCTTTTCTTCATTTTGTTTTTGTTTAGATATTTGTTTTACAAAAGCATCAATATCTATTTTCAGGTGCGAAATTTCCTGTTGATTTGCACCCTGTTCTCGATTTAATTCATCAATTTTGGCTTCAATTCCATCTAAACGTTTTTGTAAACTACTAATTTCTTCGTTCGGATCTTTTCGCAGTTGTTCTTGAATTGTATCTAATTCCAGTTCAACTTGATTTAAATTTTCCCTTAACTGTTTAAGTCGCGCTTGTTCTCTATCCGCTTCTTCCCAAAATGCAAGTGCTTGTTT
Source organism: Cronbergia sp. UHCC 0137 (assembly GCF_034932285.1). Taxonomy (NCBI): domain Bacteria; kingdom Bacillati; phylum Cyanobacteriota; class Cyanophyceae; order Nostocales; family Nostocaceae; genus Cronbergia; species Cronbergia sp. UHCC 0137. The sequence goes on along the minus strand of NZ_JAYGHC010000031.1, from coordinate 39,579 downwards.
ATCAATTTCATCAACTTGCGCACTCATTCTAATTGCTGTTTCTTCCACTGTTGAAGAACCTGCTTTTTTCATTAAGTTCTTGACATGAAAATGAGTATGAGTTCCTTCTTTTAAATCTGCACCACAAATACATCGTCCAGTATTGAGTAAATCATTAACAAATTCCCGCGAAATTCCCGCAGTTAATTCTCCTCGTTGTTTTAAATCTGTGAATATTTCCCTAAATTTAGCTGTTGTTTCTGATAATAAAACTGTATACCCCCTAGCAGAGATAACTTTTTTCAAATTTTCCCGTGTTTTCTTCAATTCTTCACGTAAGCTATTTGTTTGAGATTCTAAATTTTGTTTTCTTTCCTGCAATTCCTTAACAGCACTCAATTCTCGTAATTTATTACTAACTTCTTTTTTGAATGTCTGTTGATATTCTAACTCTTGATTTATTTCTACTTGACGTTTATTGATGGTTTCAATTTCTAGTTCTAGCTTCTCTTTTTGAGTTAATAACTGTTTTGTTTCTGCATCACCAATATTTTTTAACTCAGTTTCTAAATATTTTTTAGCATCTTTTAAGTGTTTAATAGAAAGTTCAATTACTTCCACACCTAAAAACGTTCTAATTGCTTCTGCAATTTCTGCTTTGTTATCAGAACGCACTATTTCTTCAATGCGTTCACCGTCAAAGAAAAAATATTGATGTAAACTTGCTGGTAAAATTTGGGTAATGATTTCCTCCGCTTGCTGAAGGGGAAAATACCATTTTCCGTCATCTCCAGCTACTTGAATTTTTAACTGGGTTTTACCTGCTTCAATAAAATCACTTTCATTTTTATAAACCCGACAACCACGAGTAGCACGGTAACGGTTACTTTCATGTTCCCAACCAACTTCTACCCAACATTCTACTGGTTGACTAGGTTGAGATTCTGCGATCGCTCTTTTATTTACTAACTGTTCTGTTGACGCAAATGCTGCACTAAATCTTTCATATAATACCCAGGTAAAGGCATTTAAAATACTTGTTTTACCTGCTCCATTACTACCATGGATTATCGTAGTGTTGCGAATGTCTCCACCAGCTAAATTTATCTCTGGAGTTTTACCATAAAAGGAACGAAAATTACATAATTTAATTGAAGTTAGCTTCATTGCACTGCTTCTTTTACTATTGTGAGAATATCATCATTAATATGACCTTTGCTTTTTCTATCTAATCTACTTTTTTCCAGCTTCCACACCTTCTCAATAATTTGCTGTACTTCTGGTGGTGCGCTGCTAATTGGTTCTTGGACATCGTTTTGAGATTCTGGCATTTTTTTAGTTGTTTTGAAAAGTGAAGTAGGGAGCATTCCAGTTTGGAACTAAGCAGAAATACTCAAGCAAGATGAATGACTAATTTGGGTTTTACTTCTGAGTCCTAGCTTTTTTGTCTCTGGCTGATTTTCACCAATCCCAGGCAGGTCTTCACACTTCTTTGCTTCCTGAATATTTTTTCTCCCCCTTCTGAAAAAAATTCTCCTATTTGGGGTGTGACTTTTTTCAATATCTGCTCTCTTACTTCCCACTCTCTACCCTCAAAGGTTTTAAGTTTCTCTGCCTCTGTTTGTTCGTATAAGATCCAGGATACAGCCAGGATATGCTCATCTAATTCTTGTTGTTTTTCTGGTGATAGTTCTATCATGGTTATTCCCTCGGTCAGTTTTTCATCTATCTTTCCCTTTTTCTATCTACAACATTTCATAAGTATTTATACTCATTTTAATCTGGGATGCTCCCGTGAAGTGAGAGATTCGCAAAAGCTCACATTCCTGTTGAATAGACCTCTTGAAAAAATATTTTATGCTATAATGGTCAATTGAGCTTTGAAAACTAAATCTGAGGAAAACATTAACAATGCTGCGTTATGTTGAGTGCAAGCAGTAGCTAATATCCCTGCACCTTCAGTGTTAATTTTTAGGCAAATATGGGGTTCTCGCTCTGCATCGTCTACTCCTTATTTTCTAAATGCTCATCCAAAAAGCGATCGCTCGTCAGATAATGATTAATGCTACCAAAAATTCTTTTTCAATATTCACCCTTTTTTGTTTAAGGTTTGTACTGCTAACAAGGCTAAAACACCCGTTGCGGCGATGCCTACGACGAGCGAAGCTATCGCCTACCTTCCATTGAAGAAATATGAATTAGCGCCCCCCTTCCTTCCCGCTTCAAATGGGGTAAAGCAGCCATGGCACCATAGGCTTGTCCAACCAAATCAACATCAATAACGTGCTTAAATTCTTCCGATGTTGTATTGTCGAAAGTGGCAAAAAGTCCAACAGCCGGAGTATGCACCCAAGTATCAAGTCGTCCAAATGTTTCTACAGTTTTATCAGCGATCGCATTCACCTGATCAAATTCCTGCACGTCAGCGACTATATAAGTTGCTTCACCGCCAAAACTGCGAATCTCCTCCACCACAGACTTTAAACCTGATTCACTACGGGCAGAAACTACAACTTTTGCACCACGCCTAGCAAATTGTAAAGCTGTTTCTCGGCCAATACCGCTAGAAGCACCAACGACAGAAACAACTTGTTGATTGATTGGTTTTAATTGCATAGATGCTACTCCTTTAACTCTACAATAGAATCAAGAAACTTGGCGTTACCATTTCTCCGACTCTTACTCCCTGCGCCTCTGCGCCTCTGCGTGAGACAAATTCATATTTTCATTCACCAACACCAGAAACTTGTTTAACTCAGTAGTGAATAATTCAGGACGCTTTGCTTCCTAACTCTAAAAGCAAGTTGACGATCGCATTTCCTATGCCCCGATTACCACCTGTGACTAAAATTATTTGATCTTCTAATCCTAATGTCATATTTTTATCTCACGCAAAGGCGCAAAGGAAGAAAGAAAGAAGGAGTCTCTACCTGAGTCTTTCTAGTGCGATCGCTCCCCCAAAAACGTTTAATTTTTCTTGGGGAACTCCTAATCAGCTTCACCGGAACGAATAGCGATCGCACCCAGGTCTACGGGTGACAAATTTGCTAAAACACCTCCAAATTTACCAAATGGTGTACGAACTGCTGAGACAATATAAGCTTCTTGCATACTGCTCCATCAAACTAATACAAATCCCGATAAATCTGGCCATTGCTTCGAGTTAGATCCCCGACTTTTTAAAGAAGTTGAGGATCTGGGTAGATATTTTCAACTCAAAATTCCACTATTTTCAACTTTAGAATATAAGAAAATATTTCTTCACAAATCACTCTTGAGTAATAAATACAATCTTACACATTTAATACCTTAAAAATAGAGATTGAATAAAAGAACATCAGCTAACAGGAGTAATCACATTCGTGCTACGCATCTCAAAAAAAGGATGTTTTTTGACTGAGCTTTAAACTCAGAACTAAAGTTTCTTATTTGTTCCCTTCCTTGTAAATATTTCATATTTATAGCGTTAAGGCACTGAATATTAGAGTTAATAACCGAAAAATCGGCATATAGTGGATAAAAAGTTAGATGTTTTTTAAAGTCCCGTAGGCATATTTATAGATAGGTATGTCAATTAAACATATTTTCTTAATTTTGGTAATTTCTACATTATCTAATGGCTGGATAACTACCAATACTTCTACAGATTTATCTTTAAAATCTGTATGAGTTTGGATTTGTAATATACCATCTGTCCCGATATGTGCCAGCAATTTCATCGTTTCCATATTACAATTTGGGTGGAGTAAAACCAAACTTTGTAAAAATCCAGTGATACCATTCTTGATGATTGGTGATGAAAGTTAACGCTGATTCCAAGTCTATATCTAAATCTTTATTATGAATACTGATAATTAGATCATAAATCAAATCGAAAAGAATTCTATCTTTTTTATTGAATAGAACAAAATTTCCATTAGCACTATTTTCTAGTTGTTGTATTCTTTCTTTACCCACTTTACCAGTAATATCTGGTTGACGTTCATCTCTAATTAAATAAAATTTACTTTGAGGATTGTTAATAACTAATTCATTAAAATTATTCATCCGAGTCGTAAATGGAGTACCACTAATTTCTAGAAAAGCAATTACATGATATTGATTGTTTTTTTCTATAACAATATGTTCTGGTAATACCCTTTTACCTAAACGATACTGTGTTAATTTAAATGAATGGATATGAGTTAAGGCTTCAGCAATATTTTTCAATTTACCAATATCATCACCATCACTAATAATAGATGGATTATGATATTTTTGTTCCAATTCAATTCTATGTTCATTGAGATATTCAATTACAGGATTTACGGGAATTGCAGTTTCACCAGATAAATAAGTTGCTAATTTCTCCTGTAAATTGCTTAAATCAACAGAATTAGGTGATTGTATAGCTTGAATTAGTTGACTTGAAACTTCTAATAATGTTTGTTGTTGTTGCTGTAATAATTTTAATTGCTGTTCTATTTTTTCATTAGTATCTAATTCACGAATTGGTTTTCTTTCATCTGGTAAAGGGATACCATTAACTCTATAATCATAGTATTTAGCAGCACGATTTAAAGCAGCACGAATAGGTTTTTTTCCTAGAATATCATCTAAATCTTCAGGTGAAAATAGCTGTTCCAAGGTAATATCCACAGATTGCATCTTAATCTTGAGAATAGATTTAATTTCTTGTTCTGTAGGTTGACGTAAAGAAATTTGATATTGAGATACTCGTCCAATAATGGAGTGATCAAATATGGCTTGAAATTTTTCCCATCTGTCAGGAAATAAATTCAAGATAATTAAACTATTTGGAACATGAGTAAAAATTTCTTTAATAGCTTCCCCAAAATTTAACAGAATCTCTTGATTATGAGAAAGTCCTAAACCTTCTAATTGATCAAAAATAATAATTAAAGGTTCATCAAGACTAGATAATTTACCCAAAACTGAAATAGCTTCTAGTGAAAAAGCTTCTTTACTAACTTCCTCACCCCAATTTGGTAAACCAATTGTTTCTGCTTCTTCATCAGTTAAAACATTTCCTGCTAACCAGCGAGTGGTAATATTTCTATATTTATAATCTGTATAACTACAATATTTAACCATTCCTTTAATGATAGATAAAGCAAAACTTCCCGCAGAATAATTACTCATCCACCATTCGTTAATGGTCTTTTCTATATATTGCCAATATTCCCGTTTTCGTTGTGTATTTTCCTTGCCTAGTGCGTTAATGCTATTATCTTCTAAATCATATAAAGCTTTTAAAATTTCTATATCTTTTTGTTTAACGTCTCTATCATTAAGACTAACTATTTTTCTGAAGGTGTTAATAATTAAAGCGTCTAATTGAGGTAAATTACCTGCTTTTTCAACTAGAGATTCTAAAATTCTGCTATAGATATGATAAAGTACAGATTGAGGATCATTCGGTTGACGAATAAAAAGTAATCTATTACTTGATAATCTCTCATTAGCAAGTCGCATCATTAAATGAGTTTTACCACTACCCGGTTCTCCAATGACGACTACACCTTTACTTTGATGATTTATATCTAACTTAATGTTATTTAAAGCGGTTTTTAAAATCTGAAATTCTCGATGATAGGTATCAACATAATCTGGGTGATGTTGAAAAGGAGTATCAACTCGGCTGCTACTAAATGGATTAGGTTGTTTTTTGAGATTTTCTAACATGATTTTTCTATAAAGCTGATATGTAAATGTGGCATCATAACTAGCAGTATGTGCCATATTAGGGAGAAAATATTGATTATTAGCTCGAAGATTCAAATATTTACTTAAATATTCCAAAGAATAACTTTCTAAATTTGGAAAACAGTTTTTAGCTAAAATCCAAGTACAATCAAATTCTAAATTTTGCCAAGGTAAACCAACTTGTTGAAAACTACGTTTGAGAATATCAATATCATGTTCTGCATAGTGACATATAATTTTTTTACCTTGAACGATAGTCAGAAACTCTGTTAATAAATTTTTGAGACTTTTGATATTTAAAACATTTTGAAAGCCGTGAGAGTTCCCATCACAAAAGCCCTCATAAATTACCACACCTTGACTATTAACAATAGCTAATTCAGTTAAATTTGGATTGCCTTCAGTATCTAAAATAACAAAATCCATATTGGTTTATTTATAAGTATATTATCTCGTAACACTTATCGCAATTATATCATAATCAGGACTTACGCACGGGATACCAAACATCAGGGTTTGAGATTGCTAGGTCAGTCTCGCAATGACGAAAATACGTTAATCTTGCGTAAGTCCTATCTATATTACTACTTAAATTAAAACTGCAACTTCCTGGGCGATACTTGTAGGTTGAGGAATTGGTAAACCTGACTCTATTTAAACCTTCTATATGAAATTCTATGGCTTCAATAATCATTTGTTGTGTCAAAATCATTAAGCTATAAGGATAATATAAAGATAA
>NZ_JAYGHC010000031.1:24051-33051 GCF_034932285.1 Cronbergia sp. UHCC 0137 | reverse complement strand
TTAGGAGTTACACATTGACAAAATCTATTACATAAGGATTATGGATTTTATCTCTTGTAGGGTGCGTCAGACCCGATAATTTAGCATTGAACAGATTTTCTCTATCTGACGCACAGCACTAATAGGCGATTCCAAAAGGTTGAGTTAAAAATTTGTTCTTCTTATTTCTCTGTGTCCTCTGCGCCTCTGTGGTTCGTTTTATACCAATCATCAACCTCAACTAGATAACTAGCAACTTGAGTTAATAGTTGCGCTAATCCAATAATCTGGTTAGCAGAAGCTACTAATAATATTGTACAACGAGGAGAAAATGACCCCAATTGAACTATATAGAAAAGGATTCCAAGCTCTCGTAGATGCTTTAGGATATGTTGATGCTATCAGATTTATTCGTCAATTTGATAATGGTAGTGGAGACTATACAGAAGAACGTCATCAATGGTTAGATAATGTAACAATAGATGAAATACTAGCCGATATTAAGAAACATCAAGAAACTATCTAGGGGAAAAAGATAAATAGGTTTAGACAAAGATTTATCTGCTGAAGAAATATAAGCTATTTCTAGGGTGCGTTGTCTGTCGGTAGATGTTTTCATGTTGGTTAAAGAATTAGATTTTGGATTTTATTTGTGCAAAATAGATATGTTATCCCAATATATTGTATAATTAACTATGTAGCTCGCTGATAAAATATGCAAGATACCCTAACCATTGCTATTACCCCAGAACTGAAAGCAGAACTTTTAGAAATTACCCAAACTGAAGGCATATCTGCTGATAGTTTAGTTGGTAAAGCTATTGAAGACTACATTTTTACACACAAATTCCGCGCATTGCGTTCTTACTTGATGCAAAAGAATGAAACAGTTTACACAGATGAAGAAATTTTTGAGATAATTTCATGAAGCTAGTTATACATACTAATGTTTTGATTGCTGCTTTTATTGCTAAAGGGATGTGTAGCACAGTTGTTAAACACTGTCTAATTGTGCATTCTCCGATTACTTCAGATTTTATTCTCAATGAATTACATGAAAAACTAAAATAGGTGAGGTATAAGAAGTCATTATTAAACGGAGATATTTTTGTACTTCTTTATCACAGGTTTATTCTTTATCAAGAATCAGACTAACACCACAGCGAATCGCTGCTTCTGCTAACCGATTATCAAGTGTTGCTAAGGTACAAATGCTTCATAATCTACCATCATTGCTAATATGGAATTAGCATAATCATTATTTTCGTCTACCAAACACCAGCTAATTGCTACCGAACAATCTAAAACAAACTGCATTAAAATCTTCGTCCTTCTTCAATCATTTCACGGATTATGTTTTTATCTAAACCTATTTCTTTTCTTAGTTGTTGCATTCTACTAATTGCGTCTTGAACTGATTTTTTAGTAGTAATTTTTCCCCAAGCGTTATGTTTGGGTAAACTTTCCTTAATTTTGGTAATTTCTACATTATCTAATGGCTGGATAACTACCAATACTTCTACAGATTTATCTTTAAAATCTGTATGAGTTTGGATTTGCAATATACCATCTGTGCCGATATGTGCCAGCAATTTCATTGTTTCCATTTTCTACCTTGATTTTTAGGTACGGGTCGCCAATTTCCGTATTTATTCATATATATATTACTACTTAAATTAAAACTTCAACTTCCTGAGCGATACTTGTAGGTTGAGGAATTGGTAAACCTGACTCTATTAAACCTTCTATATGAAATTCTATGGCTTCAATAATCATTTGTTGGACTTCTACTAATGTTTCAGCCACAGCTATACAACCGGGTAAGTCGGGAACATAAGCACCATAGCTAGTATCTCCTTTTTCAATTACTACTGTATAAAGCATTGTTTGTAATGATTCTGGTTTCTAATTAATAATTACTTGTTTGATTCCTGGGATTCTATTTAATAAAACAGCGATAATTTTAGGTTAATCTCCTAATTCTCTAAGTTAATCTCTATTTTAAACTTTTTCCTTTTTATTTTCTATTTTTTCCTTCCCATCATCCTCCTAGTTCTCTAATCCTATCGCGAGATTTGTTATACCATTTCGTATTCCCCTGCTGTTGATAGAGTTCCGCCGCCTTCCGAAAATCTGCCAATGCTTCTTGTTTTTGTTTTTTGATTAAACCGCGATTGTAGTAAGCATTAGCAAAATCAGGCTTGAGGCGGATGGCTTCGTTGTAGTCGGTGATCGCTCCCTGTCTGTCTCCTAAGTCATCCTTCGCATTACCGCGATTGTAGTAAGCATAATCATCATCAGGCTTGATGCGGATGGCTTCGTTGTAGTCGGCGATCGCTCCCTGTTTGTCTCCTAAGTCAGACTTTGCATTACCGCGATTGTTGTAAGCATCAGCATCATCAGGATTGAGGCGGATGGCTTCGTTGTAGTCGGCGATCGCTCCCTGTTTGTCTCCTGAGTTATATTTATCTATGCCGCGATTGTAGTAATCCTCGGCAGACATTGCTTGCGCTAACTTAGGACTGATTTCCTGTAATAATTCTGAGCGATTAAAAGTCTCGGCTCGAACAGATGTTTCTTTTCCTACAGAAATTACAGACACCAAGGCAACGAGAACGAGAAAGTGCCAAGTCATAAATTTAAGCTCTCAGGATTTTTTCAATGACAAAATTTTAGCATGAAGATTTATGGAGTCAAATATTTGTTTACAATATCTAGCTGGCAAAATTCAAATCTAATTAAAGTAGCGATCGCTATGCTATACTTAGAAACAATTTGGCAGCGATCGTAATTATTGTTAAATTTTGGGTTAATTACAAGTATTTGGATAATCTGCAAAAGTAAAATCTAATTCAAGCAGCGATGCCATCAATGGCTGCAAATTTCAATTTTACTCAAGCACTGGTGTGTATGTGTTCTTTTTGCAATTAATTTCCATAATCGTAAACTCTACCTCCAGCAGAATTAAAAGTTACAATAAACCCAACATCACAAGACAATCTAAAATCATGACCTATACCCCAGTCAAACCACTCACCTTTGAGCAATTTTTAATTGAATATGGGGACAATACTCGCTATGAACTAATTGACGGAGAACTCAGAGACATGGAACCAACAGGACCCCATGAAGAAGTTGCTGGAAATATTGCCGGGAGAATTTATACAGAGATTATTCATCATAATTTAAACTGGTTAATTCCCAAAAATTGCTTAATTAAACCCCTCGCTACAGAAGCTACAGCACTCCGTCCAGATGTAATTGTCTTAGATAAAGCAAAACTTAATCAAGAACCACTTTGGCAAAAAGAACCAATAATTTGTCATGGTAATACTATTAAATTGGTTGCTGAAGTTGTGAGTACAAATTGGCAAGATGATTATGCCAGAAAGATAGAAGAATATGCCTTTTTAGAAATACCTGAATATTGGATTGTAGACTTTCGGGCATTAGGTGGAATACAATTTATTGGTAATCCCAAACAACCTACATTCACAATTTGTCAATTAATTAATGGGGTCTATCAACAAGAAAAATATCGTTTAGCAGATAGTATTTTTTCTCCTCTATTTCCAGATTTAAAACTTAAATTAGATGATATTATGCCATGAAATTGTAGGTGAGATAGATAGCGATCGCATAAAAAAAGGCGTTGCTAACCTTAAATCAGCAACACCCAATTTGGAGTAATAACTACTCACTAATTTTATTCAGCCCAAGCGATTAATCTGGGTTCGTAAGGATTAGCTAAGTATTGATTTTGGGGCAATACACGTAAAGACAAGCCTTGTAAACCAGAGGTGGTATAGGTGATATTTGCTGTATAGATACTTAATCCTTGGTCATCAGATCCTTGATAATCCATGACCACAGGTATAGCATCGACAATATCACCATTAGCGTCTATTGAACCTTGGTATAGTTCAACCCGGACATCATTATTTGTCAAAGTTGCTAAATCAACCTTGGCTTTAACACCAACAGTTTGATTAACTTCAATATCTGTTTCTGCGGAAACATCAATATCTTTGACTTTGATCTTAAACCATTGTTCACCTAACTTAGCTTTCCAATCTGCCAATTCTTTAGCTGGGGCATAATTTTCAGCAGTTAGGGTATGATAGCGATCGCTGGCCGAAAAATAAGCTCTTTGGGCATATTCTCGTACCATCCGCGCTGTATTAAAGAATGGACAATTTAAGCGAATCGCATCCTTCATTTTCGCTACCCACAATCTGGGTAAGCCATCATTATCCCGATTGTCATAAAATAGCGGTGCAACTTCCTTCTCGATCAAATCATAGAGGGCGTTAGCTTCCACTTCATCTTGGTAGTTAGGATCTTCGTAATTCTCACCGTGGCCAATTGCCCAACCAGTACGGACATAATCAGCCTCATCCCACCAACCATCCAGCACACTTAAATTTGGCAACCCATTCATCGCTGCCTTCATGCCACTTGTACCAGAAGCTTCACGGGGACGACGGGGTGTATTTAACCACACATCGCAACCAGCCACCATCAACCGGGCAATGTGAATGTCATAGTTAGGGACAAACACCACCTGTTTTTCTAAATGGTGTTCATGGATAAAGTGATTGATATCGCGGATCAATTCCTTGCCGGGGATATCTTTGGGATGTGCCTTTCCAGCAATCACAAACTGGACTTTGCGGTGTTTATTACCGAGTAAAATCTGCTTGATCCGGTTTAAATCCCGCATCCACAGAGTAGCACGTTTGTAGGTTGCAAAACGACGGGCGAAACCAATAGTTAAGACATTGGGATCAAGGACTTCTTGGGCTTGGAGAATTTCTGAGGCTGAAGCACCGCGATCGCGCAAATGTTTAACCAAATGCTCCCGCACATATAGTACCATATCCAAACGGCAGCGTTCGTGATTACGCCACAACTCCTCATCGGGGATCGCATCCATCCTTTCCCACAACTGACTATCTGGGGGTGCTGAAGACCAATTTGGACCCAAATAGCGATCGTATAACTCCTGAGTTGACTTAGCAACACAACTGCGGGCATGAACACCATTTGTAATAGCCGTAATTGGAACTTCCTCCACAGGCACTTTGTTCCATAAACCTTGGAACATTTGCCGTGATACCACACCATGCAACTGTGCCACACCATTAGAAAATGTGGCCATCTTCAAGGCTAACACCGCCATACTGAAAGGCCCAGATAAATCCCCAGTATTTTCTCGTCCCAGTCCTAAAAATTGTTCCTTGGGCAAACCAAAGATATCTGCATAATAACCCAGATAATAGAGCATCTTGTCAGGTGGGAACAAATCAATCCCCGCCGGTACAGGTGTGTGGGTAGTAAAGACATTACTAGAAGCCACAACCTGTTTAGCTTGGGCATAATTTAGCCCCTCTTCCTGAATCAACAGCCGAATCCGTTCCAAGGAAGAAAAGGCCGCGTGACCTTCATTCATGTGGTAAGTAGTGACTTCATAACCCAACGCCTTGAGCATTTGCACCCCACCGATCCCCAGCATGATTTCCTGGTGGATACGCATATCAAGATCGCCACCATATAGCTGATCAGTGATATCGTGGTCGTAAGCCTTATTTGGTTCAATATTGGTGTCTAGCATATACAAGGGTACGGTTCCCACCTGCACACGCCATACCCTAGCGTACACCTTGCGTCCTGGATAATCTACCGCAATCTTTAGTTCAGAACCATCAGGATTGCGTTCTAGATGCAAGGGCATATTATAGAAATCATTGATGGGGTAGCGTTCTTGCTGCCAACCATCAGCATTGAGATATTGGGCAAAATAGCCTTGCTGGTACAGTAAACCCACACCAACCAAAGGTAATCCTAAATCACTAGCAGATTTGAGGTGATCCCCTGCTAAAACACCCAAACCTCCTGAATAGACAGGTAAACAATCTACCAGTCCAAATTCAGCGGAGAAATAAGCGTAACATTCCTTGGGCTTTTGGCTGCGTTGTTTTTGATACCAAGTTCTTTCCTGTAAATAATCTTCTAATTGGCGAGCGGCTCGATCCATTTGTGCCAGAAAGCCTTCATCTTCGACAACTTCCAAAAGTCGTTCTTGACTGATAGTTCCTAGCATTAACACTGGGTTATGGCGGCTAGATTCCCACAAATCGGAATCCAATCGGCGAAATAGGTCTTTAGTCTCTACATTCCAATCCCAGTGAAGATTGTATGCTAGTTGCCGCATTGGTTCGAGTCGCTGCGGTAGTGAAGGGGAAACGTTAAATGTGCGAATTGGCTGCATTATTTTGGCGAAACTCCAAGTTTAGCTATGGTTATTGTTGACAAAATACCCTGGGGGTTTTATACGGAAATTGATCTTCTCCAGGCTGCAAAATTCTACACTAAAACACTTTCTCGATCTATGTTTTCTTAGGCTGATAAGAGAAGTTTAGGAAAATTTAATTATTTACCGAACCGTTAATATTGTAACAAATCTCTGAAGTTTACACACAAAATCCTGAGATTGCCTCCTGTTCCCTGTTCCCTGTTTCCTGTTCCTGGTCGGTGAGCGTAGTCGTAAAGCCTAACGGCATAGCTGACGCTTACCGCGAAGCGTGGCGTTAGCCATACCGCTGTTCCCTCTCTCAACGAATAAATTTAATTTTGTCCGACTACTTAGCTAATCAAACTTCAAAAATTATCCATTAAAAAGGTAGTCTGAGCCAACGAGTTATGGCATCATTGAAGCGATCGCTCCATGAGGGAGTGCGGCGATCTTTTGTTTGTAATTTTTCTATGACTTGATAACCAAGGGGAGTTAGACGATAACCGTCTGTAATTCCCTGTCCATCTACTTCTCGTCGCAGTAAGCCGACTTCGATTAGCCAACCTAAGATATTGTCACAGGCTAGTTCTGATAAGGGACGTTGAGTGTAACCTTGTTGTACACCTTTTTCGGTAGCGATCGCTCCCAGTGTTATACTCCGGGTTTTCATGGCTGTAAATAAACTCAGATTGAAGGGTGAACAGATTAGCGATCGCTCTGCTCTTTCTACTGTACTACGAGGATAGACAAAGGCTTTTGGGTTTGGTAAATCAACACTAGACATTTTTTCTGGGGGTAAATTTTGCTGATGATAGAAATAGATGGGAGTTTTTTTTGAGTTAATTATTTAATTATTGTAAATTATTGTAAAATTCAAGGTGCATCACGAATTTAAAACAGGAAAGGTGAAATATGCCCCTAGCAGTTGGTACAGTCGCACCTGCATTTACCACTAAAGACACTAACGGCAATTCAGTATCATTATCTGATTTTGCTGGTAAGACCGTAGTTTTATATTTCTATCCCAAAGACGATACACCGGGCTGCACCAAACAGGCTTGTAGTTTCCGCGATGCCCAATCTGACTATCATACTAAAGATGTAGTTGTCCTGGGAGTTAGTGCTGATGATGAAGCTTCCCATCAAGCATTTACAACCAAGTATAATCTTAATTTTCCCCTCTTAGCTGACACAGACAAAGCTCTGATTACAGCTTACGATGTCGATGGTGGTGGTTATGCCAAGCGCGTTACCTATGTCATCGACCCCAGTGGCAAAATCATTCACGTTGACGCTAGTGTTAGCACAGCTACCCATGCTGGTGATATTTTAGCAGCGCTAGGTTTCTAGTTCATATTTTTTAGGGGCCTATTCCAGCCCCTACTCCAACCTACTTATTAACGGGCAGAACAAGGTTAGAAGGTATATTTTCCCCAGATGTAGTACCTGGGTTTTGCTCTTTTGAACCTTCAAGTAACTTTTGTTGTCTAGCTTTAAAACCTGCTGCTGCTTCGTCTAATTGTTGTTTTTGTTGATTAGAATCCCAGTTGATAGTTCCGAAATTTGCGCGGTGAATGACATTAAAAAGACTAAAATCGCTGGAATTGGGATTAGACAAAAAATCACTGTTGCGGTCTGAGTCTAAAGGAGAGAATGTTTGAGTAGATTCGTCGGCTAAACTGGAAGATACTCCGAAAAAGCAAGTTAAGCTAATTCCGGCTAAAGTAGCCAACAGGATCTTGTTTACTGGTAAAAATGGTTTTTTCATGGAAAGGTGCCTCAAAACTAGACAAAATCCTAAGCAAGAGTTTTCTTTAATCGGGGTTGAATACTAAGTAAAGCAACCAAAGCAAAACCCAGTAATACTAGGAATGCACCGACAAAGGTAACATCACCCCAAAAAGCGTGCATTACAACATCACCCAAACCCCAATTACTATGTAAATAGAGATAGCGAATGGGTTCAATGGCGTAACTGAGAGGGTTGAGAGTGGCGACAACCTGCAACCAATCAGGCATAAAAGATAATGGTGCTAAGGCGGTGCTGGCGAATAATAGGGGTAGATTAGTTACAAATATTACAGCAATTAGTTCAATATGTCCAGGGAGGGTAAAAGCCAAACCCAGGGAAATGGCCGTGACACCCAAAGCCAGAAGAAATACAATCAGAGCGATCGCACTCAACCCTGTCACATCTGGTAAACCAGCCCCTAAAAACGCTGCTGCTGCCACAATTACCGCCGCTTGGAGCAAACTTTGGCTAATAATGAAAATAGCAGAAGCAAAGACAATTGAGAAGCGAGAAGCTAAAGGTGCAACCAACAACCGATTTAAAAAGCCAAATTCCCTGTCAAACATTACAGGTAAACCAGCATTTAGCGCCCCAGCAAAAGCCGTAAAGACAATTACACCTGCTGCTAAAAATTGCCCGTAGTTTGACGTACTACCAAACAAACCCTTGGGGGCATTTTGGAACAAAGCACCAAACAAAACTAACCACATCACCGGCTGAATAATTCCCGCTACCAAAGCAGAAGGACGGCGTTGTAGTTGAATAAATAGACGACGAGTTAACGCCAATGTTTCTTGGATTATTTCCCCTAAGAAGCTGGGTGTAGTTTCGGTAACTACCCTAGATGAGGCTAATTGCTGCCAATTGATATCTGTTTTAGGAGTTACATTCATAACTTTTGGTGATTGGTAATGGGTAATGGGTAATGGGTAAT
>NZ_JAYGHC010000031.1:0-23904 GCF_034932285.1 Cronbergia sp. UHCC 0137 | reverse complement strand
AATGGGTGATGGGTAATGGGTAATAAATTAATTATTCCTCCCCTGCCCCCTACCCCCTGCCTCTTCCCCTCCTATCTCATATTTTGCTTTTTCTCAGCTTTAGGATCACGATTAGCAACGGCGGCTAACTCTGCATCCATTAAAGTTTTGCCCGTAGCGGCGAGGTAGACATCATCTAAGCTAGGGCGAGATTGGGCAATGCCAAAAATGGGTAAACCTGCATTATTCAAGGCTTGCTGGACAGTAATCAGGGCATCATTTTGGGGTGTGACTACCAAGTTAAGGGAGTTACCTTGGGCACTGTTGATGATGATTTCTTGAACAAAAGGTAGGGCTTCTAGCAGGTGTTTAGCTTTTTCGGCTTCTTCTTGGGGGGAAAACTCACGAATGCGTAAAGTAATGCGATCGCCCCCCACCTGATCTTTCAACTGTGACGGTGTACCAGTAGCAATCACTAAACCCCGATCTATAATTGCTACTCTGTCAGCTAAAGCATCAACTTCTTCTAAATAATGGCTGGTAATCACCACCGTCGTTCCCGATTCCCGCAACTTTCGCAGAAATTCCCATACCACAAAACGACTCTCAATGTCAAGTCCTACCGTTGGTTCATCCAACACCAACACATCTGGGGAATGAAGTAAACCAGCAGCCAAATCTAGGCGTTTGCGTAAACCACCAGAATAAGTTCCGGTTTTTTTATTTGCGTATTCTTGTAAACCGAGTAAATCCAAAACTGTGTTAATGCGCTGTTTGGCTAAAGCACCGGGGATGTGATAAAGTGCGGCTTGCAATTGCAGCAACTCTTTACCAGTCAAAACCTTATCTAAAGCCACTTCCTGAGCCACATAACCCAGTTTTTGCCGTGCCTGTTTGGGGTACTCTAACACAGAAATTCCAGACACCTCGATTTTGCCAGCATCTGGAGTTGTCAGCGTACACAAAGCCCTCAGAGTAGTCGTCTTACCTGCACCGTTGGGTCCGAGTAAACCAAAGATTTCTCCAGGTTCTACCTGAAGGGAGACATCTTTGACAGCGATAACGGTGCCGTAGCATTTTTGTAGATTTTCAATTAAAACGGCGGGAGCCATGACAGCTATAATCCCTAACTATACAATTCGCAACAATCTATTTTCTATTGTACGAGTTAGTCGCGGGGTGTGATGATTTTAAATCTACTATTCTTGAAAAAAGGTAGATTATGAATAAATGTATTGATTCATACCCTCAAATACATTGATATATTGCGATCGCACTTCCCTAAATTACACTATAGCGATTGCCTTATCTACGAGACGCTACCAATAAAGCACTCAAACGTAACTGATTGATTTAGTCCTTCGATCAAAATTTCCCCAGCAACGAAGTTGTTATAAGGCGTTGGCAGGTGATATGTTTTGAATGGTTCTCATGGAGAAATATCTTCAGAGGTATCTAAATCTTCTGCAAGGATGCGAATTAATTTGAGTTTTTCTGGTGCTGAAAGTTGTCGAACTGACGGGAGTAAATCGGTTAGTGTCATATTTTGCTGCTCGATATTTCTAAGAGATATCAGATAAGTAATCTAAAATAATATTGGTATCAATGAGAATTTTCACTAAAGATACTTCTCTACTCGATGTTGTTCTAACATTGCATTCACCTGTTCATCGGTTGGTGCTGGTTGATTGGTTTTTAATAAACCTTTCATTTGTTTGATAATGCGAGTCCGTTCAGATTTTTGGCTGGGTTGATTTTGCAAGGATTCGATGATTGCACGGACGAGTTCTAAGCGATCGCTCTCAGGTAGTTGAAAGGCTTTCTCTTTCAGTTCTTGTAGGGACATAGAGGTTAGTTTAACAAAGGCGATTACTTAAATTTTAGTATGAGTTATGGCTTTATGGAACGAGTTTCTTTAACTAAACGCAGACAATTTTCAAGATCATCACCATGTCAATAGTTATATCATACATAATAGTGGAAGCTACTTATTCCAAAGGACGTAAAAAATTATAAATTTCCCAAAAACTCAGTAACCAGGTACGAATAAAGATAACATCAAAATCCCCGACTTCTCCAAGAAATCGGGGATATATCTCCTGATCAGCCATTCACTACAGGGCTATTTGCTAAATGCTTACTTGCACCTTTTCCTTATCTGCATTCAAAGCCACAACATCTTGCAACCTAGAAATCACAAAAGACTGCTCTAAATAAGACAATAAACCACCGGCTTTTGGACCCCGTTCTTTATTTAAAAACGATAAATACAAAGCCTTAAAAGCATTTGCTTGTTGAATCTGCAACTCTTTAGTAGTTGAGAAAATCAGAGTTTGTAATTCCTCCGCTTCCCAATGAGAAATATTTTGCAAATTCTCAATTAGCTTTTGTAAATAACCAACCTGTTCTTGAGTTAACTGATATGCTTTTTCTGGTACTTGTTCCAAATAAAGAACTAACTTTTCTTCCTCATCTGCATAATCTTGTAACCACAATTGAGCAGATGCAATTCTTTGATTAACAATTTGCTGATCATGCTCAGTTAAAGGCTGTTGACTACGTTGAACAATTTCCTCTTGAATATTTAAACGAGGAACTTGTAAAAGTGAAATCAGTGTACTAAAATCAAAAGGTTGGAAAGCCTTAACTTCATCCTCTAACTGAGCATAAAATAACGGCATTAATTCTTCAGTTAATTCAGGAGATTGGGAATACTTGTTAATTAAAGTATCGTAATCCCTAAATAGACGAGTGATAGTTTCATAATTGGGTGCAAAGTTGATTACCGTTCTCGGCTGAGTTCGCAGCATTAAAAAACGTAAAAGTTCAGGGGGGAGTAATGCTGCAATTTCTTTTGCACTCGAACCCACACCCTTAGATGAACTCATTTTTGTGCCGTTAACAAGAATAAATTCATAGGGAGAATGGAAAGGAGGTTGCTTTTGTAAAACCTTACGAGAAATAGCATTAGCGACATCTCTAGAACCACCCTTTTGCGAGTGATCTTTACCTGCCATTTCGATAGTTACACCTAAGATATCCCACTTGGCAACCCATTCAACTTTCCAAGGTAATTTACCATTACCATTAAAAGGAGAAACCCAACCAGAATGACCGCAACCTTTTACATAATCTGTTGCATTGGGATTACAAGTGTAAAAAACTTCTGAACCGTTGTAATCTGTAGTTACAGTTGTGGCGATTTTGCCGCAATTTTCACAAACTACTTGAAAAGGATACCAATTACTTGGACGGTCGGCTTTACTCACCTCTTTATAAGCTTCTCTCACCAAGTGAGCATTTTTGAGGAAAGTATCAATGTAAGAATTTAGTTTTCCAGAACGATATAAATCACGCAAGTAATAAATTTCTGGTCTAATTCCTAAATACTCAAAAACTTCTAAAAATTCACCCATGAAATACTTAGCGTAATCACTGGTGCTATCTTCAGGAGACGGAACGTTACATAAAGGAAACCCAAGATAGGGTGAAAATTTTTCTTGATCTAGGTATTTAGGAACGTTATCCAGTGCGTCATAGTCGTCCACACCATACAAGAATTTTACCGGCTTACCTGCGTGTTTTAAGGCACGATAAATTACATCATGGATAACCACACCTCTTAATGACCCGACGTGTACCCTCCCAGAAGGAGTCTTAGAATCATTAACTACTTGGTAGCCTTCTGCATCAGCAGCGATTTTATCAGCCCAAAACATTTGCCATACATCTTTTCACAATCTCTCTATTTTAACCTGATGATTTGCCATTGGTGAGTAATTGGATAGAATAGATTAATTAAGGTGCGTCAGAATTTAAAAATTAGTAATTTTAGTTTAAATTATTCTGTCTGATGCACCCTACAGGTTGATTTACGCGCTCATTTGGTGAACGTTTTCCATGAACTTAATACACATTTGCATTTGTTGGTGCATAGTCTGAATATCCCCGTGAAAGCGTCTTCCGTGACCTGGTAACACCCATTCAAAGGAATAATTAGCCAATTTAACCATCGATTTAGTCTGTTCTGTCCAAGAATACCAGCAGAAATTGGGAAAAGTCATTAATTGATGTAGGTCGTCTGACCATGAGAGATGATCACCGGTGAAAAGAAACTGATTTTTATAGAGTAAAACGGTGTGTCCTCTGGTATGACCAGGAACGGGAATAATTAATAAATCTGGAGTTAATTGAAAAGGTTCTGAACCAGTTAGTTTTATTTCTACGTTTTGTGTATCTGTAGAAATATCATCTTGGTGAAAGATGCGCTGACAGTGAAAATGATCTGCAAATTTTTGATGATCTGCTATATGATCTTTGTGAGTTAGATACATATAACGAATTGAACCTAACTTTTCTAATTGTTTGACTAATGGTGGTGTAAATCGGGGAGAATCTACTAATATGTTACCTTCTGGCAGTTGGATTAAATAACTGGCTGCACCATAGGATTTTTCGGAATGATAACCGCAATGATAAACATTTTGCTCTACTAATATCGGGAAACTTTGTTGGGCAATTTTGATATCTTTTGGTGTTTGGATAGTACCAATAGAACTGGTAGGACAAGCTAACAGTGCTTGAAGTGCGGATAATCTTTCTGTTTGATTGATTGGTTGATGATAAACGGCTGATTGTTCATCAAGTTGATAAAAAACTTGAGGTGACATCCAGCGACAGGTATCACAATCAATGCAGGTGGTGTCAACGTAAAAATCGCCATTAATGTTTTGAGGATGACGCAAATTTACATTAGCCATATTTCACCTCTTGTTAGGGAAAATGAACTTTATATTATTACGTTATCAAAGGGAAAATAAAAGTATAGATACCCTGGGAGGTAAATTGTTATTTTATTATCTACCAGATGTTGCAGGTTCACGAATTATTCCCCAAGGAATAAATTATTTTTAGAGAATTAGTATCACGCAGAGACGCAGAGACGCAGAGAATAAGAGGGAAATATGCAATTTTTATACTCTGATTCAGCAAGGTTATTGTTTTTATTATTGATATAAATTAATTTGCGCTAAATTTTGTTAATAACCACCGAGTAATTGCACCATCATCTTCTGTTTGTGATTTATGAAGTGCTTGTTCTACTAGGTTAATTGGTAATTCTGGTAAAACTTGTGATTTTTCAAGATGGGTGTTTTGATTAGCAGCTAAATTATAAGCAATGATTTTAGTTTTCCTAACATCTACAACCCAATATTCTTTAATACCCAAGCGTTGATAGAGTTTTTGTTTGCGAGTAGTATCGTCTTCTAAGGAAGAAGCGGCAATTTCTACTACTAGGCTAGGTGGATCTAGTTCATTCAAATTAATTGGTTCGTTGTTACGGGGTGGAAAAATTAAATTATTACCAATATAAAAGGCTATATCTGGTTGAGATTCCCGAACTCCAATTTTTCTAAAACTGGCATTAGTTAATTCTTTGATGGGTATATTTTTGATGGCAGCATACAAAATAACTACAGTGGAAATGATAGAATTATCTTGACTATGTGCAGAACCTATGGGTAGCATTTCAATCCTCATGTAGCCTTGATCATAATAAAATCTACCATTTGTTAATGTTGGATCATCTGCGAAGGTAATAAAATCTTCCCAATTTGCTTGAACCCATGTATCTGTAGGAATGGTTGTTAAAATTGCAGGAGAGTTAACCATACTTTTTAATTTAATCTGTTGTTGTACCGCCTTTATTCAGTTTATCAAAATTTTAGGTGATGAATAATTGTCTCGATTCGTTCCGCGCTTTAGCGTTGCAAGTAACTTGTCATGCAGTGAATTACAGTAACCATAGCTCTCAAGTCCGTTCTATAATCCAAAGTACCATTAACCGCTTAGATCAACAAATCGCTGCCAGTATCGCTTTCATTGGCCAGGACTGTCGTTTAATTGTGCTACCAGAATATTTCCTGACTGGCTTCCCAATGGGTGAATCTATCGCGGTATGGGCAGAAAAAGCTTGTATAGAAATGGATGGGGCAGAATATGAAGCACTGAGTAAAATTGCCCAAAAGCATAAAATCTTTTTAGCTGGTAATGCCTACGAACTTGATCCCAATTTTCCAGGGTTATACTTCCAAACTTGCTTTATTATTGATCCTTCTGGCTCAATTATTTTACGATATCGGCGATTAAATTCGATGTTTGCACCCACACCCCATGATGTTTGGGATAAGTATCTCGATTGCTATGGTTTAGAGGGAGTTTTCCCGGTGGCAAAAACCGAAATCGGCAATTTAGCAGCTTTGGCATCAGAAGAAATTTTATATCCAGAAGTAGCCCGTTGTCTAACTATGCGTGGTGCGGAAATATTACTACATTCTACATCAGAAATCTATAGTCCAAACCTGACCCCAAAAGATGCGGCCAAAATTAGTCGGGCTGTTGAAAATATGGTATATGTGGTTTCATCGAATACTGCTGGTATAGTTAATAGTCCTATCCCTAGTGCTTCTGTTGATGGTGGTTCTAAAATTATTGACTATCGGGGAATCGTATTAGCAGAGACAGGTGCAGGTGAAAGTATGGCGGCTTTTGCTAAAATTGATCTAGCAGGGTTAAAGAGCGATCGCTACCGACCAGGGTTAAATAATATACTTTCTCGTCAGCGATTTGAACTCTATGCCGAAAGTTATCAACGGTCACACTTTTACCCCCCTAATACGATGCTAGATGGAGAAATCAACCGCCAACATTTCACTCAAACACAACAAGCAACCATTGAACATCTAACTAAATTAGGGATAATTCGTAAATAGGCAATAACTAATGACCAATGACAAAACCCATCGAAGTCCGCAACCCCCGCACGGGTAGATTTGATTATGTAATTATCCCTCCACCTCCGAAATTGTTGTCTCAGCAATGTCACCGTCTGCGTCGTAGCCAAATCCTTTGGAAGGAGTTAAGTATAGAAGGGAGAATTGAGGCTTTACAGGCATGGAAACAAGCCATATTGAGCGATCGCCATCTGCTAACAGAAGCCCTAGTCAACGATACAGGCAGACTATCAATATCAGCCCTAGAAATAGATTCGTTCCTTTCCAGTATTGATAGATGGTGTAATATAGCACCCCAGCTACTACAAAAAACCGCCAAAAATACCACAATTCCCTTTATTTCTTTACAGCAAACAGCCGTTCCCTACCCCCTAGTAGGTGTAATTAGTCCCTGGAACTTTCCCCTACTACTGTCTACAATCGACACCATCCCCGCATTGATAGCAGGTTGTGCCGTTATTGTCAAGCCGAGCGAAATTACTCCCCGCTTCGTCGCACCACTGATGAAAACATTAAATACCATCCCCAAATTGCGCGATGTTTTAACATTTGTTGAAGGAGCAGGACAAACAGGAGCAGCTTTGATAGAATCTGTAGATTTAGTATGTTTTACAGGTAGTGTAGAAACTGGACGTAGAGTAGCAGAAACCGCAGCGAGAAACTTTATTCCTGCTTGTTTAGAATTAGGAGGAAAAGACCCAGCCATTGTTTTAGAATCAGCCGATTTAGACCTAGCCACATCAGCAATTTTGTGGGGTTCAGTCGTTAATTCCGGGCAGTCATGTTTATCAATTGAAAGAATTTATGTAGCAGAATCAATCTTTGAAGAATTTTATCATCAATTAGTAGCAAAAGCCCATCATTTACCATTAGCTTATCCCACCATTACCAGTGGTGAACTTGGTCCAATCATTGCCGAAAAACAAGCAGCAATTATTAGCGATCATTTACAAGATGCCGTTAGCAAAGGAGCAGTAATTCATTGTGGTGGTAAAGTAGAAGAACTTGGTGGTGGTTGGTGGTGTCGTCCCACCGTTCTCACTCAAGTCAACCATTCCATGAAAGTGATGAAGGAAGAAACATTTGGACCGATTATGCCCGTTATGTCTTTTTCTACAGTAGAAGAAGCAGTAAACTTAGCAAATGATTCCATTTATGGATTGAGTGCGGCTGTATTTGCTGAATCAGAAGAGTTAGCATTAGAAGTTGCCCAACAAATAGACGTAGGTGCTATTAGTATTAATGATGCTGCTTTAACAGCTATTATGTATGAAGGAGAGAAAAACGCCTTCAAATTATCCGGTATGGGAGGTTCTCGTATGGGTGCAGCAGCTTTGAAAAGATTTATGAGAAAAAAAGCATTTTTAATTAAAACAAATTCCAGTCAAGACCCTTGGTGGTTTGATGATCAAGAATAAAAAGTTGAGAATAAAAGGAGTTTATTTATGTCTAATATTCGTGTTGAAATGCCTGTATTAGCCCGTCATGCAGGGGATTGGTTAGGTAAATATACAATCGTTGATCTCACAGGTAAAATACTAGATAGTCATCAGTCACACTTAACTTGTCAATTTCCTGAAAATCAACCCTATTCTTACTACCAAATTAATCGTTATACTTGGGAAAATGGCAAACAAGAAGAGCATCATTTTCCGGGAACATATAAAGATAAAGTTCTTTGGTTTGATAGCGAACGTATTCAAGGTAAAGCTTGGGAAGTTGATGATTCAACGGTTATTTTATGGTTTGCTTATAAAGCAGTACCAGAAATGTATTTATATGAAATGATTCAAATTAGCCCAGATAATAATTATCGCGCTCGCACTTGGCAATGGTTTAAAAATCACCAAATTTATCAACGTACTTTGATTCAAGAAGAAAGAGTATAATAGTAATCTGATAAAAATTTCAAACTCAAGAATCAGAATATAGTAAAATTATTAGGAGTTATGCACGAATTACGGAATATCTAACCGCAGAGGACGCAGAGGACACAGAGAAATTAAGAGTTTGAGAGGTTTTTTGCGTAAATCCTAATCTTACTATGAAATTCTTTCTTCTTTATCGGTTTATTTAATTCATTTTCTCTTCGACCAAAAATTCTCATTACATCAAACAAAAAAATGGCAAAAAGTGACAAAATCAACTTTTCAACACCTAGCGGATTTCCTGAATTTCTACCCAGCGAAAAACGTCTAGAAGTATATTTACTCGATATTATCCGCCGAGTTTTTGAAAGTTATGGATTTACACCTATTGAAACCCCAGCAGTAGAACGTTTAGAAGTCCTACAAGCAAAAGGTAATCAAGGTGACAATATAATATATGGAATTGAGCCAATTTTACCACCAAATCGCCAAGCAGAAAAAGATAAATCTGGCGAAACTGGTTCAGAAGCCAGAGCGTTAAAGTTTGATCAAACAGTTCCTCTAGCAGCTTATATTGCTCGTAACTTAAATGAATTAACCTTTCCCTTTGCTCGATATCAAATGGATGTAGTTTTTCGCGGTGAAAGAGCAAAAGATGGACGTTTTCGCCAATTTCGTCAGTGTGATATAGATGTAGTTGGACGTGAGAAACTTAGTTTGCTGTATGATGCTCAAATGCCAGCAATTATTACAGAAATATTTGAAGCGATTAATATCGGTGACTTTGTTATTCGTATCAATAATCGCAAAATTCTCACGGGATTTTTTCAATCAATGGGGATAGCTGAAAATCAAATTAAAGCTTGTATCGGCATTATTGATAATTTGGAAAAAATTGGAGAAGCCAAAGTTAAGCAAGAATTAGAAAAAGAGGGAATTTCTCTAGAACAGACTCAAAAAATTATTGATTTTATTAAAATAGATGGTGGTATTGATGAAGTATTAGAGAAACTCAAACATTTATCCCAAAATCTGCCAGAAGCCGAACAGTTTACTTTAGGAGTAACCGAACTAGAAACAGTAATTACAGGAGTGCGTAATCTGGGAATTGATGACAAGCGTTTCTGTATTGATTTATCTATTGCTCGTGGTTTGAATTACTATACTGGAACTGTTTACGAAACAACATTAATAGGACATGAAGCGTTAGGGAGTATTTGTTCTGGGGGCAGATATGAAGAATTGGTGGGGATGTTTTTAGGTGAAAAAATGCCTGGTGTGGGTATTTCTATCGGACTAACTCGCTTAATTAGTCGATTGTTAAAAGCAGGGATTCTCAAAACCTTAGCTCCGACACCAACCCAAGTAATGGTGGTGAATATGCAAGATGATTTGATGCCGATTTATTTAAAAGTATCTCAACAGTTACGTCAAGCAGGAATTAATGTAATCACTAATTTTGATAAACGTCCTTTGGGTAAACAATTTCAACTTGCAGATAAACAAGGAATACAATTTTGTGTAATCATTGGTTCTGAAGAAGCAGCAAATGAAAAGTCATCTCTTAAAGATTTAAAAAGTGGTGAACAAATAGAAGTGGCTTTGGCAGATTTGGCTACAGTAGTTAAAAGCAGATTAGGTTAATTTTCTTTTTGGAATTAGAATGACGAGAAATGGACTGGATTACCTTACTGCGATCGCTACAGTCTGATTTTATCAAAAGATTAACCTCTGGTTGTCTACTTCACTGTGAAAAAGAAGGTCAATACAGTGAACTTACCATCATTTCTGGAGCTAGATTAAAGGCTTTACGGGAATTTTGCTGGTTAATGGCCGAAAAATACAAACGTACTTCACCAGTGCGCGATGTTTTTATCAATAATCTCAAAGGTAAGTTGGGTGAGGAAGTTGTCAAAGAACGTTTAGCTGATTTTATTACTGAGGTCGATTATGAAAAACGTTTTGGTGGTGATGGAAAAATTGATTTTACTTTAACTGCTAACCCTGGACTTGGTGTTGAGGTCAAATCTCGTCATGGTAGCTTTGATAAAGTTAAGTGGTCGGTCAGTGCGGAAGAAGTACAAAAAAATGCTGTTGTTGTCTGTGTTTTAATTCAAGAAGAGGTAAATGAAGCACAATCTAAATATCATCTTTTTTTGGCTGGCTTTCTCCCTACCCAAATGATTAAGTTAAAAACCGGGAGAATTTCTTTTGGGATTAATCAATTATTATACGGTGGTGGTTTAAGTTGTTATCTCGAACAGTTACAAAGTTCTACAGATAATTCTTTTGAAGAATCTAATATCATCAAATCATCTACAGATACTAGCAAAAATAAGTATTCTATTAATCCAACTCCAGATTTAAGTTTATTTTATCATAAATTAGGGGATGAATATCTAAATAAATGCGAATACACAGCCGCTATTAATAACTATAATCAAGCTTTGAAATTTAATTCTGCTGATCCTGATATTTATTATAAAATAGGTTTATCTAAAAATAAGTTGGGTGATCATAAAGCTGCTATTATAGATTATACAAAAGCGATTAATCTGAATATTAACTATGTTAAAGCCTATAATCAACGCGGTTTAATTTACTATGAATTAGGTGACTATGAAAGTGCGATCGCTGATTACACTGAAGTCATTAGAATCAATCCTGATCTGGCTACTGCGTACAAGAACCGTGCTGATGCTCGTTTTTATTTAGGAGATAAGCAGGGAGCGATCGAAGATTATACTTACGCCATTCAAATTAATCCTGATGATATTATAACAGATAATAACCAAGAAATTTATCTTTATCTTCTTAATCATCAACATCAATTAGAGCCAACAATTGACATTCATCCTGATGATGCTATTGCTTATAAAAACAGGGGTGATGCTAAATTAGAAATTGGAGATAAACAAGGAGCGATCGCAGATTTTCAAAAAGCAGCAGATTTATATTGGCAAGAAGGCAAATTAGAAGAACATCAAAATACAAAGAGAATAATTATAGATTTAGAAATTGAGGCATCATTAGATATTTTAAGATTCTAATAACTCAAGTTGCTAGCTATTAATTTTAGGAATCGCACCTTTCCCTGATCATACCCGAAATTAGCAACGCCAATTAAATCTTCAACAACGGTAAAATTCTTTGTAATTCACCACAAGCGATTTGCAGAGATGATGGTGCAGATTCATCTAAAAGTCCTTGAGAACACTGAATTGCTAATTGTTCAACGTCAGATTTACAAGCTGATTCATTTTTTTCAAATTCTAAATATTTTGTTTCTTCATCAACAATTTTCCCTTGTAAGTAATATATCCAAGTTTCAATATTTCTTTTAGGGACGATTATTAATATTTTTTCACCAGGTTGACGAATAGGTTGTGAATCTTCTAATAGTGCATTATCTAATTGTTGTAACCTTTCCTCAACTGTTTTTTTATCTGCATCAATCAAAACCACAAGCATTCCTGAAATATAATTTCTACTCCGGTAGGCTTTAACCTCTTTAGGGTAACGTTCTCTAACAAATTGCTCACCTGCTCCTTTTAAACAGATTAGAGTTTTAATAGTTCCAGTAAAACCTCTTTTATTCAAAAAATAACGAGCAAAAACCTCTTGTTGTCTATCTTCACACAAAATAGTAATCTGTAGTCTACGCTGGGTCATATAGCCATCCCCGTTCAATCAATTCTGAAATAGCTAATCCAGTATTTTCAGCTTCTTGATTACTAATTTTTTTCACCTTCACAGGTGCATTACTTTCTCTTTCAAACCAATAACCTATGGGGGATGCTAAAAGATAATTAATTAACACAGGATGATGAGAAATTAGTAAAGCTTGTATTTGATTTTCACTACAAAAATCATAAAGTTCAGTTAACCAAGGTTGAATTTCTGGAAGTGCTAAAAAATTCTCTGGTTCATCAATACAAATTGTATAATCTTCAGATTTAGTACAGTATAAAAGAGTGTAAAGCACAATGATTATTTTTTGTCCATCTGATAATTCATCAAATGAATAATTCAAAATTTCATTTTTATTTTTTTTAGATGAAAATGCTAAACTTAGAAATACTTTTCCATCATTGAAAGGCAGAAATTTAAACCCTATAAAACCATCTAATACTCCTTTTAAGCAATTCATTAATTCTGCAACCTTGCCCTGATCTCTAGAAATATAGCGATACCAAGAGAAGTAATTATCCATAGTTGAATTTAATAACATCTGTTCTTGCTCACTAGAACCCGATATTTGACTAGGAACAATTTTGACGAGAATAAACCGTTCCATGCGTTTTTTAAACCATGTCAACTTTGTGGTGTTATGTGCTTGTTGTAAAAAAGGTAGTATAGATTGTGACCATTCAAAAGGATATGTAATAATATGTGAATAGTTATCATCAAAAATCTGAACTTCTCCCATAGAGAAATTTAGTAAAACTTGATCATTAAATAAAACTTGCTCATGTTTAACATAACTACGATGTGAATCATGTTCTATAGTAAGTAAATATTCATAATTACCACCATTACCATCTATTTCTAACTCGAAACGCTGAGTTTGTACTTTTTGCCATCGAGTACAGTTAAAACTTAGAAAGACTCCCTCTACCTTAGAAAATCCCAGTACAAAATGTTGGATTCTTCGTAAGGCTTCAAAAACAGTAGATTTACCTGCACCGTTGTTACCAAGAAATAGATTAATTGAGTCAAACTTCAATTCAAAATCGACCAAACAGTTAAAGTTATCAATATAAATTCGCTTGAGCATAGGTTTTTTATCCGAATACAGTGTTAGATTCTACAATACATTTGAGCTAATTAGCTGTAATTTTTCCCAAAAATAGAAAAATCTTGGAATTTGCGGACATTTTAGCATTTCCCCATGTTCAAGACTTGACATTAACTTAATATTGATCTCAATGTTTAGGGTGAGAGTAATTATAATCTATCGAACACCCATGTTTTATCCCCAACGACTTCAACAATTCACCAAAGAACACGCAGACATTTCAGCAGCTATGCTTTGCGGTTTATTGCTATTCCTTGGTTGGTTAGCTTTACATTTTGGTTGGTTGGGTTTAGCCTTACTATTACTAGCTACAGCCTACGTGATTGGTGGCTACGAAAGCGCACGCGAGGGATTAACTACCCTTTTTGAAGAAAAAGAACTAGATGTAGATTTGTTGATGATAGTGGCGGCTCTAGGTGCGGCTAGTTTAGGATTATGGAAGCGGGAATACTATTTAATTATTGATGGGGCGATTTTAATTCTCATCTTTGCGATTAGTGGTGCGCTAGAAGGTTACGCCATGCGACGCACAGAACGCAGTATCCGCAGTTTGATGAGTTTAACCGCAGATACAGCCCAGGTTTTGCGTCAGGGAAAAGAAGAAACCGTTTCTATCTCGGAGTTACAGGTGGGAGATGAAATAGTTGTCAAACCCGGTGAACTCATTCCTACCGACGGGATAATTTTATCAGGTTACAGCACCTTAAACCAATCGGCGATCACTGGGGAATCTTTACCTGTGGAGAAAACCATCGGTGATGAAGTATTTGCAGGTACAATCAACGGTTATGGGGCGTTAAACTTGCAGATACACAAACCGGCTGAAAGTAGTTTAATTCAAAGAGTAATTCGGTTAGTAGAACAAGCGCAAACAGAAGCACCTCCTTCTCAACAATTTATCGAAAAATTTGAACGGGGTTATGCGCGGGTCATTGTCATTGCTGGATTATTATTAGGAATTATACCACCATTTATTTTAGGTTGGGACTGGGAAACTACGATTTATAGAGCATTAACCTTTTTAGTGGTTGCTTCTCCCTGTGCTTTAATGGCTGCAATTATGCCCACCTTACTATCGGGAATTGCTAATGGTGCAAGAAAAGGGATTTTATTTAAAAATGGCGCACAATTGGAAATGATTGGTAAAGTGAGAGCGATCGCTTTCGATAAAACTGGTACACTCACAACAGGACAATTAAAAGTCTGCGAAGTAATTGCATCTGAGGAATTTACCCAAAATGATGTATTAACAGCAGCAGCTACAGTAGAATCCTATTCAGAACATCCCATTGGTAAAGCCATTGTTCAAGCAACCACTGAGTTAGCATGGGTATCTGCGGTAGAAGTGCAAGCCATCCCCGGCAAAGGTATTATGGGGATAGTGGAGGAAGATCAGATCATTGTTGGGAATGCTGCTTTTGTTCAGGGATATGTAAATAGTTTACCGACAAACTTGCAAACAATAGCGCAGACTTGGGAAGAAGAAGGGAAAACAGTGGTTTGGGTAGCCCGAAAACCTAGAGTAATTGGTATAATTGCAATTGCTGACGAAGTGAGACCAGAAGCAGCAGCAACAATTCAAAGTTTGCGAAAGTTGGGAATTGCGGAAGTTGTGATGTTAACAGGGGATAATCAAAGAACAGCCAACAGCGTCGGTAAAACCGTAGGCATTCAAAGAGTATATGCAGAACTACTTCCAGAAGATAAACTAGATGTAATTCGTAGTCTCCAGAAACATTATCAAACAGTGGCTATGGTAGGAGATGGTATAAATGATGCACCAGCATTAGCTCAAGCCAGCGTAGGGATAGCCATGGGTTTAGCGGGTAGTGATGTAGCGTTGGAAACCGCAGACATTATATTGATGGCTGATAAATTAGAAAAAATAACTGTAGCTATAGAATTAGGCAAGCGATCGCACTCTATCATCAAACAAAATATAATTGTAGCCTTGGGTTTTATTGGCTTACTGCTAATTGGTAACTTTCTTGGTAACATTAACCTCCCCATAGGAGTCATAGGCCATGAAGGTTCAACAGTTTTAGTTACCCTTAGCGGGTTAAGATTATTGAGAAAGTAATTACACTAGGTTTGAAATATTATATATACTAACAACTAAAACCTAAGTGATATATTCAATATCCAATTTCAATTAACCAGGAGTATCTAAATGCCAGTAGGTTTACCTGAATTTGTGGAAAACCCGGAAAATCGTTGCCCTGTAATTCTCTTACTCGATACCTCTGGGTCGATGTCAGGTCAACCTATCCAGGAATTAAATAGAGGTTTGGCCGCTTTCAAAGAAGATGTAATGAAAGATGCTCAAGCCTCCCTTAGTGTAGAAGTGGCTATTGTCACCTTTGGCCCTGTGCGACTGATGCAAGATTTCGTCACCATTGATAATTTCACAGCCTTCAACCTAGAAGCAGAGGGTGTAACACCAATGGGTGAGGCCATAGAGTACGCTTTGGATTTGCTGGAAAACCGCAAACAGACTTATAAAGACAACGGTGTACTCTACTATCGTCCTTGGGTATTTTTAATTACCGATGGTGCGCCGACAGATTATTGGCAAGGTGCAGCGCAAAGGGTGAAAGAAGCAGAAGCACAACGTCGAATGTTGTTTTTTACTGTTGGTGTTCAGGGTGCAGATATAAATAAACTCAAACAAATTGCTCCCCCAGAACGTCCTCCAGTAACGCTGAATGGCTTAGATTTTCGCTCTTTATTTTGTTTGGCTTTCCACTTCTATGAAACGGGTTTCTAGTGGCAAAGTAGGGGAAGCTGTAGCATTACCGCCGGTGGGATGGGGTCAAATTACTACTTAGATTTTGAGGATTTATTTATTGTGGGTTGGAAAGCGATCGCTCGTTCTGCGACGGGTACAAGTCATCAAGTGCAAAAAATACCTTGTCAAGACTGCGGATATTATCGCATTTTTAATGATGTGATTGTCGGTGCAGTGGCTGATGGTGCTGGGAGTGCTAAATATTCTCAAATCGGTTCTGAATTGGCGATAAAAACTGCACTCAAATATCTTTCTAGAATTAGTGAATATCTTGAGAAGCGAAAAGGATTTTGGGAAAGATTTTCTGGATCATTTTCCCAAATAGAGGCGAAAAAGATTTTTACTAAAACAGTCAACCAAGTTATTGATGAGTTAAATAAACAAGCAGCCAATCAGGGTTATGCTGTTCATGATTTAGCTTGTACTCTTTTGGTTTTTGTGGCGACTCCTAACTGGGTAGCAGCCATGCAAATTGGGGATGGATTTATGGTGGTGCGATCGCAAGATTCAGAATATCAATTATTGTTTGAACCAGATAAGGGGGAATTTTTTAACGAAACAACTTTTGTTACTTCAGTTAATGCACTGGATGAAATGCAGGTACAGGTTATTTCAGGAAAACAAGAGTTTATTTGTGCTTCTACTGACGGATTAGAAAAAGTAGCAATTCGCTTGAGTGACTGGAAACCTTTTACGCCATTTTTTAAACCATTTGAGGAATATTTGCGAGAAACAGATAATCCAGAAGATGATGAAAAATATGTGATTGATTTTCTCAATTCTGAACGGCTAAACTCTCGCACTGATGATGATAAAACTTTGCTTTTGTGTCTCTTTGAAAAAGATATTTAGTAGGTTTGATTGTTCGCGTTAGCGTTTTGAACCAATAGAATGAAACCCAATATTTTCGATATTTCTGAGATTTTGTTGGGTTTCCCAAAGCCTCAACCCAACCTACAGATTTTAACCCATCTACTTAAAATTTTATGACAGTTCTTACCTGTGCCATTACGGGGAAATCAATTACTCTATTGGGTGAAGAGATTGCTAATAGTGGTGAAGCGAAAGTTTGGAGAACTAATCAAAATGGTTATTTAGCTAAAATTTACCATTCTCCAACACCTGAACGGGTGCAGAAATTAGCGGTAATGATAGCACATCCACCCACAGAACCAAATTCCCATCTTAATCATATTTCTTTTGCTTGGCCTAAGTCGGCGTTAAAAAATGCTCAGGGTGATTGTGTGGGCTTTTTGATGCCAGAAATTAAGGATGGAAAAGAACTTCTTGATGTTTATAATCCCCGTCGTCGTAAAGCTTTGAAACTTGAGATTGATTGGCGGTTTCTGCACACAACGGCGATGAATATTGTTTCAATTATTGAAGCACTGCACGCTGCTGGTTATGTTTTAGGAGATATTAAACCACAAAATATTTTAGTTAATAATCGGGCTTTACCTTCCATTATTGATACAGATTCTTTTCAAGTGATAAATCCGAAAAATGGTAAGATTTATCATTGTTTAGTTGGTTCTGAGGGATATACACCACCGGAACTGATTGGAAAAGATTTTGATAGTATTGAGCAAACGGAAGTACATGATAGATTTCGGTTAGGAGTAATTATCTATCAATTATTATTTGGTGGTAATAGTCCTTTTCAGGGAAAATGGACTGGTGCGGGGGAAACTCCAGAACCTAATGAAATTATCCGTCGGGGTTTATGGCTGTATTCACCAAATAGTTTGATTGAACCTGTACCGAGAACAATTCCCATGATAATTGTTCATCCAGAGATTCGGGAATGTTTTCTTAAATGTTTTAATGATGGGCATAAAAATCCTAATTTCCGCCCCACGGCTAGGGACTGGTTGAAGGCTTTAAGAACAGGGAATGATAATTTAACTATTTGTGACAGGATAGATAGTCATTATTATAGTAGAACTTTTGGTAGTTGTTATTGGTGCGATCGCTCTACAAATCTTGGTGTTGATATTTTTCCTGGAGTTGTTAAAGCAAAACCATCTGTTGTTGTGGAAGTAACATCACAGTCGCAAGTTGTTAGTAATAAATTCATAGGAAACCTCCTACAAACCCTCACTGGTCATTCTGACTGGGTTAGTTCAGTAGCATACAGCCCCGATAGTCAAACCCTCGCTAGTGGGAGTGGGGATAACACTATCAAACTGTGGAATGTAAAAACGGGAAACCTACTGCAAACCCTCACTGGTCATTCTAAGTTGGTTTATTCGGTAGCATACAGCCCCGATGGTCAAACTCTGGCTAGTGGGAGTAAGGACAAGACTATCAAACTGTGGAATGTAAAAACGGGAAACCTACTGCAAACCCTCACTGGTCATTCTAGCTGGGTCTATTCAGTATCATACAGCCCTGATGGTCAAACTCTGGCTAGTGGGAGTAAGGACAAGACTATCAAACTGTGGAATGTAAAAACGGGAAACCTACTGCAAACCCTTACTGGTCATTCTGACCAGGTTAGGTCAGTAGCATACAGTCCCGATGGTCAAACCCTGGCTAGTGGGAGTAAGGACAAGACTATCAAACTGTGGAATGTAAAAACGGGAAACCTACTGCAAACCCTCACTGGTCATTCTGAATTGGTTTGGTCAGTAGCATACAGCCCCGATGGTCAAACTCTGGCTAGTGGGAGTAGTGACAACACTATCAAAATTTGGCAGGTTGCAGCATCTATTAGTAAAGCACCAGTCCAGCAAACTCAATCTCAGGTTTCACAAACGCCAGTTTCTACACCTCAGAGTCAACCTGTCATCACCCAAGTAACAGCAACATCTACTACAAATACTTCATCTTCAATTCAGCAACCTCAATCTCAAGTTTCGCAACCAGCAGTTTATAAACCTCAACATCAAACTGTAATAACCCCATCAACAGCTACAACTATTTCATCTTCAGTTCAGCCAACTCAATCTCATGCTTCGCAAACTAATCAGTTAGTAAATTCACCGCGTCAAGTTTCACAACCACCAGTTTTTAAACTTCCGAGTCAACCTGTCACAATTCCAGCGCCTCAAACAACGATTCCTGTCAAAAATACGAAACTGAGAAAACTATTAATAGCTGCGATATTAGGATTTATAGGAACTCAAATCTATGGATATATACGTTATGGACTGTTTCCGGTCAATCCCATATCTATAATTGTAAATTTACCTTTAGAACCCACAACCAGAAAAGTTTCCCCCCAGACTAACCAAGATACAAGAAACGGGCGTGCAGTTTGTCGTGAATGTAACGCTAGATATCCCGAATCTGCCAGACGACGGGGAATTGAAGGCAGAGTTGAAGTAGTAGTTGACGCAGACGATCAAGGTAATGTCACTAACGTACGCATTGCCCGTTCTAGTGGTGACAGTGACTTGGATGAAGAAACCCTCAAACAAGCACGTAACTGGAAATTAAAACCTGTCCAGGGTGGTAGACAGGGAGTATCTATCGGTACAGAATTTGCACTCCGAGGTTCTCACCGTCATCGAGAAGCCCAACAGCGCAAGAAGCAAAGAGAAATAGAATCTAAAAAGCAGCTAGAAAGCAGATAAAGAGCAGCAAATAAAAGCAAAAACTCCTCGGAGAAGACGAAGATTAGAAGCTTTAAACCTACTTTCCGCACTTCATGGTGTAATACACGCATATTTCCAAAACCTGGCGAACAATGGTTAAATCAACAACGTAAATCACCAATGGCATTCAATATTAATACTTAATAATTTGAACATTATTAGGAATCTTTATTGAAAAGGTATATAATACATTTTGAAGTGCGGAATATGGGTTTAAATAACACCACTGGCTCTTCAGAAAATACGAAAGAACCAGTTAAAAGCAGACGCAGCCCCAGATCAGAAGAAACCGCATCTAAAATCTGCTAGACTGGGTAAATACTCTTGTATCTTCCCTTTCGACACTTTCCACAACGTAAACTCTGGAATATTTATTAACATGGCGTATTCAAATCATCACCCGCACGAGCAAGATTACCCGAATGAGACAGTTCAAGTTGAAACCTCTGATGGACAAATAGTCACTCAAGAAACTTTACTTCTCCGCGTCTATCCTGAACCCTTCAACGGCTATGACGCTTACATGGACATACCTTTAACTGAGAAAAAACCTAACTTCAAGAAAGTTTATTCTTCAAAGTTAGATATGACATGGGAAGTAACTGGTGATCCATCCGAATCTCCTATAAGAGGAAATTTTCGAGGTGATGACACAACACACAATCCGCCTGCTTGGGTATTTGGTCTTAGAAAAATTTAACTTTTGTTACCTAAGCTATAACCGTATATCTTTATTTTACAGTAGTGACTAAAGATTAGATGAAATTTTCACAATTCATTTTTTTAAGTTAGTCGTTGCCCATCACATTTTGTAATTTAGGAGGACTTATAGGAATGGAGGAGTTAGTTAAACAAATTGAAAAAGCATTAGATTGTAATCTTTATTATTTAGCTTTGATATCAACTCTAGTATTACCTGATATTGCAGGAGCGATATCATATTCACCAAAAGGTTCTTCAAGCGAAGAATCTTATATTAAATGGTTTGATAAGTATGTTGATGATAAAGTATTAACTGGAAAAGAAAGTTATTTATTTAGGCATAAAATAGTTCATCAAGGTACTTCTATTGTTCATGGAAGTTCTTCTTTTAAGAAAATAGCTTTCGTTTATACAAAGATGACTACAGAAAAACAAATTATTCTGCATGATGTTCTAGATGATTTTGGTGGGAGAGGTATTCTTTATGTTGATATAAACATATTCTGTGATTCAGTGATAAGAGGAATTCGTAAATGGCTACATGAGGTTGAAAATACAGAACAATTTCAAAAAAATTATTCTAAATTTATTAAATTTCATCCTAATGGCTCACGAGAATACACATATAATATACCAGTAATAGCATCTGCACCTTTAGATTCATATCCATAGTGATAAATACTTAAAAATAACCCGACACAGTACCAAATAGCATTGGATATTTTAAATTCAGCCAAAGAATACTGGGAAGCTAATAATATTCCTCTCAAGTTTTTCGTTATTAACAAATAGGTAAAGTTGCTTTTTCACTATTTGGAGATTTTTGGTTGTGGTTGTCTGAATCAGGATAACCAGGATTTTAGGATGTACAGGATTGGAGTTTGTAGCTTTTCTGTGAATAGTTGATGGTTATGAATTATGATTGAGATAAAAATATATTCTCTATCATTCACCAAAAACCATAAATGATCAAAAACATCCTGTTAATCCTCTAATCCTGGAAATCCTGATTCAGACATTAATAACCAATACTCCAATCTTCTAAACGCAAATTTGGCACTTTTTCAAAATCTTTAAAATTACGAGTTAATAAAATTCCATTCACTGATAACGTAATTGCAGCAATGCGTAAATCTTGAGTACCAATGCGGATTTTTTGCTTAACTAATTCAGTGTAAATATTACCCGCATCTTCGCTAAATTGCAGTAAATTAACGGTTTTAAAAAACTCTAAATTAGCCTGAAAATTTGCATAAGCTAATACTAATTTATCCGGTGATGAGGCATTTCTAATTACATTAAATCTACCACGCAATTGTTCCTCAGCAGTAATTATAGTTATAGCAATTTCTTCAACTTTGACACAATTAAGACGCTGTACAATAAATGGATTTCTGCGTTGAAATAGAGAAATGTGATCTGTATCCAGTATCCATAAGCTCATTTTGTCTTATCCTTGGTTTCAATTTGTTGATAATATTCCTCCATTTCTACATCTAATTCACGACGATATTCTTCTATATATTCCAGCACTTGATCAAATTGCGGATCATCCTTGTACATTCCTGCAAATTTCATCCAAGGATGTTCTGTTTTAGCTGGTTCGATTTCTAAAGTTACTATTTCTGGTTTTCGTGCTTGAAAAAGCTGAATTAGATTATTTAAAGCTTCTTCTTTAGTCGCACCTAAACCTTGACATTCTGGTAAGCTTAACAATGTAGCTTTAACCGTACTATCTTCTTGATTTTCAATCAACACATCATAAGTTAACTTGGGTGCAATTGAGGAAAGATCATTTTTAACAGCTAAAATCATGATATTTTTACTCTTCTAACTCTAAATTGATTATAACAAAAAATAGTCGACAAATAATGAAATTTATTCCCCGGCTTCCTAAATTTGTGGTATTTTTACCCTGATTATAGTTTTCCATATTTTTTCTAATCTGGCTAAAAATATCCTACCTCATGACTAATAATGATATTGTCCGTCAACTAAATGACAAGAACTAATTTTTGACAACATTCATCCTGAAGGAATTTCTAGGGTAAACTGGATAAATAACTTATATTGCGTTATACAAGATTTAGGTGGGGAATTTCAAATTACTGAAACAGGATTTTAACTAGAGGAATATTATGCTTGATTTATACGATTTAATCCGCAATATCCAAAAGCGTCCAGCTATGTATTTAGGAAAAGTAACTATCGCTAACCTTCGCACTTTTATCGCTGGTTATAGTTTTGCACGTCGTCAAATGCAAATACCTCAAACTGCACAAGAACAAGAATTTTCAAATTTTCAAACTTGGATACAACAAAAATATAATGTTGCTTATAATCAAACTTGGGATCAGATAATTTTATTTTTTTCTAAAGATGAAAATACTGCTTTTGAGGATTTTTTTAAATTATTTGATGAATTTACACAAACAAATTCTGTATCTCAACAGCAAGAAAATATAAAAGTAAGTTCAGCCTGATTCAGACAGCTTACCTGCACCTCAGCGTAAAAAAATTGTCCTTCCAGCTTAATGTCAAGGTAAACTGGTAGAATTGACCGATAAACAAGATTAAGAAAATGACTGCATTTTTATTAGAAATTGGTACAGTATATCTGTAGGTTGGGTTGAGGTACGTTCACGAAGTGTGGCGTAAGCCATAACCCAACAAATACGTCGGGTTGCGCTGTCGCTTAACCCGACCTACAAAAAATGGACAAGGTATTGATATAAAAAATATATTTCTTATCATTTACAAAAACCATACGTGATCAAAAACATCCTGTAAATCCTTTAATCCTGGACATCCTGATTCTGACAATTTTACCACCCAATTTCCTCACCATAAATCTATGAATCATAAAATTTTCTATCTTGATGGTAAAAAAATCAATAGCAAACAAACATTTTTAAAACCAGCTGCTGAAGCAATGGAATTTCCTCAATACTTTGGCAATAACTGGGATGCTTTTGATGAATGTATCACCGATTTAACATGGTGTCCGGCTCAAAGATATGTCATATTATATGATCATGCTGATATCTTTGCTCAAGCTGAACCGAAAAACCGAAAGCCTTCATCATGTTATCCGCATCCATAACTCCCAATTCTTCAAGTTCTTTCTCAATTTCATTAATAAATTTTTTATTACCTTCTTCAATTTGTGAATCAAGTGCATTGCGTTCTTCTTCCATAGAAGCAATTACTTCCTCAAAAAGAGGATTATCCTTGTGGATTCCCGCAAATCTCATCCAAGGATGTTCTGTTTTATCTGGTTCGAGTTCTAAAGTAACTATTTCTGGTTTTCGTGCTTGAAAAAGCTGAATAAGATTATTTAAGGCTTCTTCTTTAGTCGCACCTAAGCCTTGACATT
>NZ_JAYGHC010000030.1:61094-71439 GCF_034932285.1 Cronbergia sp. UHCC 0137 | reverse complement strand
CCCTAAATAGAGATTGTGATCGCTTGTTGAGCGTGTGGAGGTGCGACGCTTTCGGGATGTGGGAGTGCGATCGCTATTTTAGGATGTGGGGGTGCGATCGCTGTTTGGGGTTTGGGAATGCGATCGCTTTTGGGATGTGGGAGTGCGATCGCTTTTGGGAATGTGGGGATGCGATCGCTTTTTGGGGATGTGGGAGTGCGATCGCTTTTGAGATGTGGGGGTGCGATCACTGTTTTGGGATTGGGAGTGCGATCGCTTTTGGGATGTTGGGAGTGCGATCGCTTTTGGGATGTTGGGAGTGCGATCGCTTGTTGGGGATGTGGGGATGCGATCGCTGTTTTGAGGTTTGGGGAGTGCGATCGCGTTTGGGGATTTGGTGGGAGAGCGATAGCGCAAGCGCTGACTTGTCAGTTCGCTTTTTGGGGATGTGGGGATGCGATAGCGAAGCGCGACATAGGAATTGCTATATTTAAAAATACCTAACTCATCAACTGATTTAAAACCAACACTGTTAACCCTGGTAAAGAAGGTAAACGAATATCATTGGTTAATAAAAAAGACGCACCACCATAAATAGCAGTGGCCATTTGAATAGCATCCGGTGTTCTTAAATTGTAATCTGCTCTTAGTTTAGCTGCATTTTCAGCAATATTTGGTAAAACTTCAACAGTCGTTAAACCTTGAGAATTGAAGAGAATATCACGATATTGTTGAGCTAATGTTGTGTTTCTTTGCCGTAAAGGATAGACTAGAACTTCTGATATAGTTAAAACAGATGTTACAACGCTAAACTCTCCCCTATACATAGCTGTAAAAAACGCATCTGTAATTTGCAAATAATGAGGATTTTCTTCTATAAAATAAATTAGCGGTGCAGTATCTAAACCTACTATTTTACCCTGTAATTTATTTAGCCATTCCATGAATCACGCTCCTGATTGACGTATTCCTGAGCGTCAATATTTCCCCAAATCTCCTTACCTAAACCACGCAATTCTAAAATACTACGCTTTGGTTTTGATGTCATTTTCCATTGTTGACGAATTAAGATAGATAAATTTTCCACTAATTTAAGCTGTTCTTCAGGAGTCAAATTTTTAGCTTGCTCTAACAATTCTTGATAATTAGACATACATTTTTTGCTTATTTATAGTTTTAAGCCTAATTTTACTATACGCTATTTTGGGATGTGTAGAGTGCGATAGCGAAGCGCTCCGTAGGAATCGCTTTTGGGGTGTGGGAGTGCGATAGCGAAGCGCTGACTTGTCAGTTCGCTGTTTTGAGGTTTGGGGAGTGCGATCGCTGTTTGGGAGTGTGGGGAATGCGATCGCTTGTTGAGGATGTTGGGAGTGCGATCGCTTTTGGTGATGTGGGGGTGCGATAGCGCAAGCGCTGACTTGTCAGTTCACTGTTTTGAGGATGTGGGGTGCGATCGCTTTTGGGAATGTGGGGTGCGATCGCTTTTTGGGATGTTGGGAGTGCGATCGCTTTTGGTGATGTGGGGGTGCGATAGCGCAAGCGCTGACTTGTCAGTTCGCTGTTTTGAGGGTGTAGGGGATGCGATCGCTTTTGGGGATGTTGAGAGAGCGATCGCTTTTGGAGATGTGGGGATGCGATCGCTTTTTGGGGTTGTGTGGAATGCGATCGCTTTTTGGGGTTGTGTGGAATGCGATCGCTGTTTGGGATGTTGGGAGTGCGATCGCTATTGAGTCTCAAATTTTATAATTCATCTCCCAATAAATCCTGTATATTTTCTAATCTCTGCTGAGAACCATGACGAACACGATGAATATACACAAGTCCTTCCTCTTCCCCAAGATTTTGAACTGTAAATAAAATCAAAAATTGCTTTTGGTAAAGAAGTTGTCTAACTTCAATTCCCATATACTTACTTTCGATAGCTAAAGAACAACGTTGGGGAAAATTTTCCAACGTCAACATAATTTCATAACATCCCCGCACCCAACGAAAAGCTATTTCCTGTGAATCCTCTTTTATCCACAGGAAAATACTCTCAATATCAGCAATAGCACTAGGTGAAATCTCAATCCGGTATGCCATACTTTTCCTTAAATTCTGCAAATGCTTGATTTAAGGGCATACCCTCACCTTGTTCAAACTCATTTATACTTTGACGGATCTTAGCAACAGATTCCAGTACTTCCAGTCTATCAATCAGTTTTTGATAACTTTCAGCATCCTGAACCACAGCAGCAGCTTTACCATTCACAGTCAGCACAATGGGAGATTGAGTTTCTTTTAACTTATCCAGAAACATCTTTGCTCCACGCTGAAATTCTGATAATGGGTGAATATCGCTTAGGCTAAATATCATAATTTCAATAAATTATTTGATAATTTCATGTTAATTGTATGAAAATATTTTGTCAAGGGAAGATATCGCTGTTCGGGGATGTGGGGAGTGCGATCGCTAAAATAGACTTCATTTACAAACTACCAAACAATAGCAACCAAAGCCGAAGCAGTTATATTTTGATCGCACGTCAATAACCGTACAATTTCACCTTTACTTGCTAAAACTAACGCAGTTGCCGCAATTTGTCTATCGTGCATTTCATTAATAGCAGATAAGCTCATAGTCATTTCAATAACATCTTGATCAAGGGGATAAATTACCACACGAGGATCAGCCTCTACTGCTAAAATTACATCTTTAGGAGCAGGAATAGATGTTCTACCTCTTTCTACAATCCAAACAGCCTCAGCTAGAGTAGTCGCAGGAATAACTAACTGTGAATTAGGATCAGAAATGATGGCTTTAGCATTTGCACCTAACTTTAAATTACCTTCAAGAAACCAGATTAAAGCATGAGTATCTAGGACATATTTCATAATTTATTATGACCAGTCTAAACTGTCCTCACTATCCCCATGAAATTCAGCAATTTCAAAATCTGCTTCTGTTGACTGGTTATTACCAGAAAACATACCAAACTTCATTATTTTATTTTTTGGGTGATTTTTTTCCCACTTTAAAAAAGTGACAATAACCAGACTTTCTGAAATATCAGATGGTAATTCTTTAAGTTCTACTTTACCATCTTTGTAAATTCCTTCTATTGCTTGCAACATATTTTTGACGATGAGTAATTTTAGCTGATGTTGTTACTTTAACTATACACTATAGATCAGCGATCGCTGTTTTGGGAGTTTGGGACTGCGATAGCGCAAGCGCTGTTTCTTGGATGCCCTCCGGGTTTTTGTCAGTTCGCTGTTGGGATGTTGGGGTGCGATCGTCTTAATAATCCGTAACTTGTGGCATAATCATAATGTAAATTTTAGGAATAGAAATTAAAAATTTAGTATAATAATGAATAACT
Source organism: Cronbergia sp. UHCC 0137 (assembly GCF_034932285.1). Classification (NCBI taxonomy): domain Bacteria; kingdom Bacillati; phylum Cyanobacteriota; class Cyanophyceae; order Nostocales; family Nostocaceae; genus Cronbergia; species Cronbergia sp. UHCC 0137. The sequence continues at coordinate 68,098 of NZ_JAYGHC010000030.1, read as the reverse complement.
TAGAATTTACTTAGGATGCACAAAAAGCTGAGTAGCAATAGGGGCAGCACTCCGTAAAAATCGCTCTTTGGGAAAAACTTTTTGCTTTACTGTTAATAAAGTCTTAATGATAGCGATATAATAGCGATCGCTCGATAATTAAGACAGTGGCTACTTATTCAGGTTTCACAAAGTCCAAATATCCCTTACTTAATTCCTCAACGGCTAAATCATAAAACCGTTTACCGTGTTCTGGGGTAGCTAAGGCCGGATTTGAACCCATGCGGCCATCTGGGTAACGGTGACGAAAATCAGCCGCACCATAAATTTTATGTCCTCTTGGAACTTCTGGAGATAAGGGTGCTTGCTTAATTGCTTCTGGATAAACGTATTGGGTGACAGCTACTTCGCTGGGTGTAGCGTGAGAACCTTCTTCATCACCGTATAATTCTTTAGCCAACTGGTAAACTGAACTGCACATAAACCAATTAGCAACTTGACACTGAACTTTTTGGGAATTAGGAATTTGTAAATCTTCTAAGTGTGTGTAGGTTTCTGAAAAGGCAGCTTTGAGGGTAGCAATATTTCCACCATGTCCGTTAATAAAGTAGAATTTGGTAAAACCTACTTTAGCTAAACAGGTGACATAATCTCGCACTACCTGAATCAAGGTACTGGGACGTAAACTGATTGTACCTGGAAAAGCGGTATGATGTAATGCCATGCCCACGTTAATTGTCGGTGCGACCATTGCTTGAGTTGCTTCACCTACACCACGGGATATGACTTCTGCACAAATGGCATCAGTACCAATTAACCCTGTGGGTCCGTGTTGTTCTGTTGAACCAATGGGGAAAATAATTCCCTGGGATGTTTGTAAATAGGTTTCGACTTCTTGCCAAGTGCTTAAATGTAATAGCATTGTATTATAGTTGATGTTGGTTATTTAATTTTAGGAAAAAGCTTTAAAGGATGGAGTCGCAACAAAGTTTTAAGGATGGGTTACAGTTGCGAATCTCCATAAAACACAAATTAAGAGTGAATGATGAGATAGTTGTTGTCTGGATGATCAAGAATATCGGCTACTAAAACGATAAATTCTGAGTTTTGACTAATCGAAGCAATAATGTTTTTTTACGGTGGTGTTGATTTCCCACATACACGACATCCCAGCCGGAAAAGTTACTAAATCTCCTTTACCCATTTTCACTGGTTGTCCGCCATCAGGAGTTACAATTACCTCACCTTCTAAAAAGTAACAAATTTCTTGAGAATCATAAATCCAAGAAAATTTGGAAACTGTTTTTTGCCAAATTTCCCATTTACTCACACCTAACTGATTCAGGCGTTCTTGACTTGGTTGATGCTCGATTTTAATTTCCATGCGGTGTTTTGTCTATTGGGGTTCAGCAGTAAGATTGGATATCTTCTCCACACTGATCTACTAAATAACATAATGCCCGAAAGCGCAAGCCTACAAATTCGTCATACAGTGGATTTAGTTTACACATCGGTGGAATATGGGCGATTTTCCGACCGAATAACAGGATATCACGTTCAAAGGGACATTGAGCAGGTATGAATTTGGCAATAAATTTAGCTAGTTTACGATTTTGAATCTCGATGGTATCCAACCATTGACGAATTGGTGAAAGGAGGTCAATTTTGTTTCGCGCTTGTTGATTTTCTCCGTTATGGCTAACAAAACCAGAGAGAATTATGGGCTGATTATCTGTTTTAATCATGGTTGTAAATCCCGATTTCGGGGAATTGATGAAGTTTTTGCCAATTTTACTGGCTGTAAGGCTATATCTGCGATCTGCGCTGGGCTTTTCCTGAGAAGTCGGCCAGGTACAAATTCAGTAAGGGAAGGGAAAATGGTTCAACTAATGCTATTTAAACTCACCGTATGTTGAATAACTGTCCCGTTAAATACAAAATAACAAAGAAATTATAAAAATGGTATTTCGTTAACTTATCAATTACTTATATACAAGATAGCGATCGCTTACATAAAATCCCTAATTTTTTATTTTAATATTACACAGTATTTTGAGTTTTGATTTAACAGCTAAATCTCTACTTTTTACTATAATAAAGCTATTTTACGCTAAAAATTACTACTTTTAATAGCCAATTTAATTTTATTAATATAAATAAATGTTATAAATAAAACCAATTATATCCGAATTATTATTTAATGATTAGGCATAAATCATTTGATAAGTACAAACTAACTATGCTAAATTATTTACAATGCTTGTACTTTTGTATACAAAATTCCCAAAATATCAAAAAAAATCATACTATTGTGAGACGATATGAGATATTTGGGCATTCTAAATAACAGGAGTCAATTGTTGTAGATAGTGAATTATGTTTAATCAAGTATTTCTGGCTCAATCTTCAGGCTCAAAGACCAAAAGAACAACACAGGAAGTTGTAGTTAATGACTTTGCTTTACCAGACTTAGGGCTGATTGCTAGTGGGGGGTTAGTTTTAGCTTTGATTGGTGTGACTGTCTATAGTAAAATTTTAATGAATCGCCTAGAGAAGAAAATCAGGTTTGAAAAATTCCGCACACGAGAATTAGACAAAAAGGTGAAGTTGGCGCTGGAAACTATTCGTAAAATGGAAACTAATCCCGATTTGGTTCACTCACGGGATTTTAACCTGGAATATCTCCGATTGCGGATGTCGGAAGAAGTGTTCCATTTTGCCATTGTCAATCAAGTTAAAGTCAGGGTGAAAGATCGAATTTCTCAAGCACTACGTCCGTCTCAATCTCAACAAGGACAGGTGGGTATTGCGAGTAATGCAGGTAAGCAGGTAGATGAAATTTTTGATGTTGAGTATGAAACTGGTGTAGAACCGAATATTGTGAAGCGGGTGCTGTTCAGGATTCAAATTCGGTTGATGAAGTTACCTACACAAACAACTTCTGTGACGATTAGCCAAATTATTGAATGTATAGAAACCTATCTGAGTCCGATGGATGATGAGGATAATTGGCAACCGACTATTCAAGGTAGAATTGTGAATATGCACTGGGATCAAAAGGCTAAACCGACTCCTCTATTGGTGATGGAACAATTAAATCAAGGCGTGAATGTAACTTTCCGTACCAATCGCAAACCAACTATCCCCGCAGCGTCCCAATTTCGTTACTAATTTTGGGTGATGATCACATTTTGAGCATCACGAGTTAAAAGTCCGTCTTCCATTTCGACGATGCGATCGGCGATGTCTAAGATCCGGTTATCATGGGTTACTAACAAAATAGCTGTTCCTTGGTCTTTGGCCAAACGTTGCATGATTTCGACAACATCACGTCCTGACTGTTTATCTAGGGCTGCGGTTGGTTCATCTGCTAGTACCAGCGGGGGTTGATTGACTAAAGCGCGAGCGATCGCTATTCTTTGTTTTTGTCCCCCAGATAAATTATCTGGATAGTAGTTCATGCGTTCTTGTAAACCAACTGCTCCTAGCATAGCTTCTGATTTAGCGATCGCTTGAAATTGAGAAACTTCTTGATTTAATTCCACGGCCATTTGCACATTTTGTCTAGCTGTGAGAAAGCCTAGCAAGTTGTGAGCCTGAAAAATATAGCCAATTTTCCGGCGAATTTGGACTAATTTGGTTTGATCAGCCCCAAATAATTCTGCACCTAAAAATTTAAGGCTTCCTTCTTGTGCAGACCTTAACCCACCAATTAGGCTTAATAATGTGGTTTTACCTGAACCTGATGGTCCGGTCATAATCACAATTTCTCCGGCATAAATCTCTAGATTAATATCAAATAAAATCTGTTTTCTCAAAGAGCCTCTACCATAGTAGTGATTGAGACTTTTAATAGCAATTACAGGTTCTTTCATGGTCATAAAATTATCGGGGTGGAATAGATTAGAAAATATCAGCCGGGTCAGCAGAACGTAATTTACGCATAGCGATCGCACCAGAAATAAAACACATTAAAATAGTTAATGTCAATACCATAATAGCGCGAGACAAGTTCATAAAAACAGGTAAAAGGGTAGCATTTTTAGCTAATTCATATAAAGCTAAAGCAGAAATTATGCCAGGTATATATCCTAAAACAGCTAACATAAAAGCCTCTTGCAAAATCACCACCAACAGGTAATTTTGTGTATAGCCTATGGCTTTGAGCGTAGCATATTCAGATAAATGATCTGCTACTTCTGTATACAGAATTTGATAAACAATTACAGTTCCAACAATGAAACCCATAATTGTCCCCAAGGTGAAAATAAAACCAATTGCGGTACTATTTGCCCAATAATTTCTTTCAAAATCAATAAATTCTTGTTTTGTTAAAACATTAACATCCTTGGGTAAATAATTCCGTAACTCTTGAGCAATTTTATTGGTATCTGTTCCTGGTTTCAGTTTAATTAAGCCAATATCAATTAATCCCCTTTGACGGTTACTAAATATTCGCAAAAAATTAACATCGCTGGTAATTAAGTTGCCATCTGCGCCAAAAGATGCACCTAACGTAAATAATCCAGCGACTTTTGTACGTCTTCTTCTAACTTCGGCAGTTACGGTTTTACCTTGATTAAAATTATCAGCGATCGGACCATACTCAGGTCTAGATGAACGGTCAAATAAAACCACATCTGGTAATTTTAGTTTTTCTAGGTTTTCTCCAACTCCAGGTAAATTAAAAACATTCACCTCTGGATTAATGCCAAAAATTAAGATGCTGCGGGGGCGACCTGTAACGGGATTTTTCCAGGTGGTGTAATCTAAATATATAGGATGCACTGATTTTACTGCGGGTAAATCTAAAGCTTTATATAAGCGTCTTTGAGAAAAAGTTCTCATTGCCAATACAGCGTTAGATTGACTGTTAATTAAAACAATATCACCCTCTAAACTGCCGTGCATTCTGACGTTACTGTAATAGAGTGCATCCCGGAAACCCAATTGCATAAACATCAAGATATCAGCAAAAGCAATCCCTGACAAAGCCACAGCTAGGCGAGTTTTTTCTCTTGTCAGTTGCAGCCAGGACAGAGGTATTTTTTGATTCATGTCAAAGAGTATGGATTAAATGAACTGCATTCGCGTAGCGTCCCGTAAGGATAGACGCAAAGGACGCGTAAAGCCTACGGCATAGCTCCGCTTACCGCGTAAGCGTCCCGGAGGGAAAGGAAGAATGGATCAGTCCTATGATTTTTACAAGGAGTTGGATAGTTAACTGAACCGTATTGACTGTTTTAATTTTTTGGTTTTAATTTCTCCTGGGCATCAATTTCGACGATAACTTTAGCATTAGTTAAACCAGAAACTTTTTGACTATCTTCTGGAGAAAGGGCAATTTTTACTTCTACGACTCTGGCATCAATATCTGCTGCTGGGTCTGTATTCAGCACATCTTTTTTGCCAATTTTTCTACCAATTTGAGAGACTGTTCCCTTTAATTTTTCGGTAAATGCTCCGTTATCACTGTTAATCGTAACGGCTTGACCAATCGAAATTTTGGCTATGCTATCTTCAGGAACTTCCGCAATCACAAACATTTGATCTGTTTGCCCAATTTCGGCGATGCCATTTGTATTCATGACTTCACCAGATTTGGTATGAATTTTTAATATTTCACCAGGATTTGGGGCTTTGACATAGCTTTGCTGAAGTTCAGCTTGAGCTTTTCGGACAAAGGCGATCGCATTCGTAACTTGAGCTTGGGCTATTTGTACACTGGTAGGACTAACATCTATTAATCGACTAAATCTAGCCCTTTCTTCGTCAATTTGCCGTTGCAAAGTAGCAATGGTTTTATCACGATTGGCTGTGGCTTCAATTAGTTGCTGCTGCAAGGTAGCTACAGTTTGAATTTGGTTAGCTCTAGCTTCTGCTATTTGCTGTTTTAAGGTTGCCAGCGCTTGTTTTAAACCTGCTTGGCTTTCTCGCAGCTGTTGATTAGCTGTCACCGCACTCAGTCGTCTTCTATCTCGTTCTTGTTGAGAAATAGCACCCTGTCGATACAAAAATTCATAGCGTCCCGCATCAACTTGAGCATTGCGTTGTTCTGCTCCTACTCTGGCAACTATGGCTCTTAGACTTTCTCTTTGTCCACTAAGTTCGGCTTCTAAACGATTGATTGTCGCTTGTTGAACGATTTTTGTACCACTTAATTCGGCAGCAATTCTGGCAATTGTTGCTTGTTGAGCATTTCGTTCTCCAGCTAACTGAGCTTCTAGACGGGCAATAATGGCTCTTTGGGCTTGAATATCCCTTGGTGTACCTGCTCGCACCTGGGCTAAATTGGCACGGGATTCCAGCAGTTTGGCTCTTGCTTCTTCTACTGCGGCCATGCTGGTGTCACGGCTATCTAAAATGGCGATAACTTGACCTTCCTGAACTCGTTGTCCTTCTCGCACCAACAGTTGTTGGACTCTTGTACTACCTGATAAACCCGTCGGGGCAGATAGTTTGATCACTTCTCCCCGTGGTTCTAAACGTCCTACGGCTGTAATGGTATTGGTTGCTGGTGCTGGGGATAGTTCAGAAGTAAGTTGTTTTAGCTGCTCTATTTTGGTTGTAGCTAGTAAACCGGCAGCGATCGCTACTGGTAAGGCTAAAGCAATGCTCAACCAAACTTTAGGCTGCTCAAGTGGCTGTTCTGTTGACTTTGGCTTCTCAGTCACCCTTGACATGGTATTTTGCCTATTAATTTGATTTAATTTTTGGTGATGGAAGTAGAAAAGTAGAAAAGCAAAAAAGCAACCTGATATAAATTTAAGGTGTTACATCTTTTTACGCGCACCCAAAAAATGTATATTCATCCAGACAAACTATTACTGAAAACAATTTGGCAGTAAAAGCGGTTTTTCCTGAAGTTTATTTTTAACATTGGTGGTAGATACTTGATCACAATTCTAGATTCATCTGTTGGAGAAAAAGGTAACGGAACTTACAGATGGCGATCAACAACTGATGATTCTATAAATTTCATCTCTTGTAGGGTGCGTCAGACCCAATAATTGAGCATCTAACAG